>JBCDJE010000380.1:0-4862 GCA_038748185.1 Bacteroidota bacterium | reverse complement strand
GAATTTCATAATATTACTATTTATAATATTTTAAATGATTTATAGATCTATTTTGATTCCCAGTGTAAAAGTGGTAGGCTTAGGGTATTCATGCCATTTCATACCTTGAGAGAATACATTGTTACCATCATTACCACGGATAGGAGTTATCTCTGGATCACCAATTACTTCATCGTCTACTATAAGGAAAAAGTTTTGAGCTGAAATATAAACCCTTAGATAGCTCAAGAACATTCTTTCTGTAAGCGCTTTAGGGAATGTATAACCAAGTACAACATTTCTGCCTCTTATAAAAGAACCGTCTTGTACCCAATGTGAATCAACATTGGTTACATAACCTGCACGTGTATCCCTTACTTGTGCAATCATCGTATTTTGGTTATCAGGTGTCCAGGCATTCAATACTGTGGTGTAACTATTGGCTAAAGCTTGACGGTCTTCACTAGAATGCAGGTTCATATCCATGATATCATTCCCATACATAAATTGTACATCAAATAATAAATCAAAGTTTCCAAATCTAAAATTGTTGATAAAAGACCCCCATCCGTCAGGGCTTCCATCTCCAATGATCATACGGTCAGCATCTGTAATTGCTTTATCACCATTGACATCTTCATATTTTATATCGCCGGGAAGCATAGTTAAACCGTTACGGTAGCTGGTAAACTCAGCTGCTTGTGCTGCTTCATCTGTACTCCAAACACCCAAGCGATTCAACCCCCAGAAAGAACTTGCAGATTCCCCTTCTTTGATAATACTCGTTTGGTTAGTAATGCCGGGACCTCCTACACCAAATATAGGCGCTCTGGTAGCTAATTCAAGTACCTTGTTCCTGTTAAAGGAAATATTGAAGGTAGATCGCCACTCAAAATTATTGTTATCGATATTGATGGTATTCAGGACAAATTCAAAACCTCTATTTTCCATAGATCCAACGTTTCTGCGAATGGTAGCATAACCACTGGTTTGTGGTACAGGAGCATCCAATAACATATCAGTAGTTTTTCTGTAGTAATAGTCAGCTTCTACAGAAATTCTACCTTTGAATAACCCTAGTTCAATCCCAATGTCTGATTGGGCTGTTTTTTCCCATTTCAGATCATCATTTGCCAGGCGGTTTAAACCTGTGCCACCTACTCTCGATTCATTTAATACAGCTGCGTATCCTGAACCTAAAAGAGATAGTGAGGAATAAGGTGGAATTTCAGAGTTACCAGTAAGTCCATAGCTTGAGCGGAGTTTTAGGTTTGAAATCACATCATTACTCTGTAAAAATGATTCTTCAGAGATTCTCCATGCCAAAGCAGCAGAAGGAAAGAAGGCAAACTTGTTATTATCTCCAAACTTAGAGGATCCATCCATCCGTCCTGTAAAAGTCACCAGATATTTGTTCAACAAATTATAGTTAAACCTGCCAAAGTAAGAATTCAAAGCTTCTCTATTGGCACCAGAACCAACACCAAGATTATTACTACCTGCTCCTATGTTATTATAAAGAAAATGGTCGGTTGCAAATGTTCTTGCTTCATTACTAATTCCAAAATAGTTTGATTCCTGCCAAGATAACCCAACCATTCCTGTAAATGAGTGGATATCAGCAAAAGTTTTTATATAAGTCAGGTAATTTTCAAATGACCAAAATGAATCTCTATTATTACTTGCCCAGGCTCTGCCCTGACTACCCTCTTGTATGGTTCTTCCCTCATACCTATTTTCTTCACGGGTGACAACATTACTTCCCAGTACAGTTCTTAATACCAAACCTTTGCCTAGGGTTATATTAGCAAATGCACTACCAAGCAGGGTTTGAGTATTGATAATAAAGTCACGCTCTAATAGGTTATGTACAGAGCTACGAGTGCCTTCTGCAAAAGGGTAATCTCGGTTATCAGCATATGTTCCATCAGCATAATATACAGGTAAGAATGGGAAATCTTCTACCATTCTTCGAGGAATCTGATCGTTGTAATCCACATTGTTTTCTGATTGATAATTGTAGCTAAGGGAAGTACCTACCGTAAGCCATTTCTTTACCTCGGTATCCACAGTCAACCTTCCTGAATACCTTGTAAGGTAAGAGGTTTTATATAGTCCATTCATGTCAAGATAACCCAATGACAAGGAATAAGTAGTTTTTTCATTGCCACCACTGAAGTTCAACTGATGATTTTGAGATAACTTACTTTGGGTAGTTTCTTTGATCCAGTCAGTATCATGATAAGGGTTGCCGTTGCTGTCAAAAAGCTCAGGATCTGTCCTTTTTAAAGCTGGATTCAAATAGGCCCATTTTCCTTCAGCCCAACCTACAGGATCAAATTTTTCCATATTTCGCCAAGCAAGATCCTCTACAGCCAAATATTGTTCAGTATTCAAAACTTCTGGTTTGTTCGGCCCATAAACAACGGTACTAAGGTCTAGGTTATAAGAAATTTTCCCTTCGCCTGATTTACCTTTTTTAGTAGTAATAAGAATAACACCATTGGCACCTCTTGCACCATAAATGGCTGTAGAAGAAGCATCTTTCAATACTTCTACAGATACAATATCACTGGGATTTATGTAATCAATTGCATTGCTACGTTGGGTTTGGTTACCCACGGGAAGCTGTACCCCGTCTACTACATAAAGTGGGTTGTTAGAAGAGTTGATAGAACTGAATCCACGTATCCGTACATTAGATTTTCCACCTGGTCGACCCGAGTTCACATTGACTTGTACTCCAGGGATTCTACCTGAAATAGCTTGATTCAGGGTAGGTACCGGACGTTGTTGTAATTCCTCCTCATCTACAGAACCAACAGCACCAGTTAGATCAGATCTTTTCTGAGTGCCATAACCGATTACTATAACTTCTTCTAATTGATCAACATCAGTCTCTAATGAAACATTAATTATACTCTGGTCATTTACAGGAATTTCTTTTGCAGTATACCCGATAAAACTAAATTGTAAAATTGCCTCATCTGGAACAGACAATTTATATTTGCCTTCAAAATCTGTTATTGCACCTATTGATGTTCCTTTTAAAAGAATACTTACTCCAGGTAACACCTCTCCATCTTCGCTTGACGTTACAATACCAGATATTTCTCGCTCTTGCTGTGATAAATCATCATAGTATTCAATCAATCGATTTTGTTCATTAGAGTTTATTTGAACTTGAATATTCTCATTGATCCTTTTAAACTTTAAGCCTGTTTCTTTGGAAATGAACCTTAATATATTAGCCAAGGGTTGGTGATAAAAATTAATAGTAAATTCTTGATCTTTAGAAAAGATTTTTTTGTGATAGGCAAAATTAAAGTCTGTCTTGTTTTCAATTTTAGAGAAAACTTCATTTAGTCGGTTTTGATTAAAATTGATCGATACATAAATTTCCTCAAGGCTCTCTTTTTGTGCCTTGCCATCTTTTGCAACAAGCATACTACATAGTAAAGCTTGAATAACTAAACCATAGAAACCACATTTTGACATGGCAATTAATTGTCTAAGTATTTTCATTTTCATATTTTTATGTTGATTAATAAATAATAATTACCATTTCCTTAATGAAGGTAGTACCAGTACCATTAGCTAAGGAAATTGAGATTAAAGCCAGTAAGTATCTTCACTTATTGGCTTTTTAACTTGTATCAATATGTTGCATAGTAAGATTAATTATAGATAAATACATTGTTATTCTTTATTTTATATTGAAATTCTAATGAAAAACTCAATGCTTCTAATACATTGGTAAGTGGCTGATTTTTATATTCTCCTGTATATCCTTTTTTAATTTGTTTGGAAAGTTGATGGCTTATTTCTACTCCGTACCATCGTTCTAATTTTGTTCGTATTTCTTCAAAGTCAGCATCTTTAAAGTAAATAATACCTTCTTTCCAACTAAGTTTTTCGAAAACATCAAATGCTTGTTTTTTCAAAGTATCTGACTCGTTACTCAATAATGCTTCTTGGTTTGGTAAAAGGTACAAGGTATCTATAGTATTATGAGCCCTACTGCGAACCATTACTTTACCTGTGGCTACAGAAATTACTTCTTCCATATCAGTCGGATAGGCCTTGATATTAAATGAAGTGCCTAATACTTTCGTCTCAACTCTTTTTGTTTGAATAATGAAAGGCTTTTTTTCATCTTTGGCTACTTCAAAAAAGGCTTCTCCTTGTAGGTATACTTTTCTTGTATTGCCACTAAATGTCGAAGGAAAAGAAAATTTACTTTCGGCATTGAGTTTTACTACAGTGCCATCACTTAATTTTATGGTATATTTTTGCCCTTTCGGAATAATTTTTTCTTGTAAGGCTATCTGCTGTTGCTGGTTATTTTCTTTACATTTCGTATTCCACCAGATAGTTCCTAATAAGCAAAATAATAGCAAAGAAGCTACGATTCCGTAATTAATATAATGGAATATATTTTTTTCTTGTGTGGACTTTATAAACCTCAGTGAGGTTGGTCTTTTAGCACAAATAATATTCTGAAAAATATCTTCTGTTTCTTCTTTACTAATTGCAATAGGTTTAAATCCAATAGAATGGTAAAATTCCTTTGCTTGAAGTAATATCTCTTTTTTTGAAGGATGATTTTGAATCCAAGATTCCCAGTAAAAATTTTTTTCAGGAGTGGGATTTTTCATCCAATCCAAAAAATCATCATCCTTTAAAAAATCAAAAACAGTATAATTATGATATTTCATGTAAATACCTCTAAAAAATTAGCATTACCTTTTAAGTAACTTCACTTACTCATAGGCATTTGGCAAGTGAAACGACATCATAAAAACAAAGAAATTTTATAACTAACTGATTTTCAATGAGATATTTTCTAGTATTTATTTGACAAGATATAATTAAAAAACCAG
>JBCDJE010000379.1:0-4883 GCA_038748185.1 Bacteroidota bacterium | reverse complement strand
GTTTTCTTATTTGTTGAAGTGCTGTCTTATTGAATTGAAATTTCACGTATATTGCTTTTAAATAATTAAATCGCTAAAACTATTATATCGAGATTGTTACTTATCTAGCCTTTGTCAAATGTGCTGGTATTGCATTTATACTTCGGCTGTTTGTTCCCAATATTTATCTACAAATACTTGTTTAATCCCCACTTCGTGTTGCTGAAAAAAGCTGCTCATGAGTTCCCAACCTATATTAAGCATTTCATCTACTTTAATATTTACATCTATTGCTAATAATTTTATAGCGTACTCTCTGGCGAACTGTAAGCAACGTTCGTCGTAATCACTCAAGTCGAAACCATTTTCTTTTTTTGTGCGTGCTTCAACTGCATCGGCATTGAGCCTGATAAGAGCATTCATTACTTGTGGATGATCTTCCCGAGTTTGTTTACCAATTACATTTTGCTTTAAGCGCGATAGACTTCTGAAGGGGTCTATAATTGTTTTTCCGATTTCCGGATCACGCCTTAAAAAGAGCTGTCCTTCGGTAATGTATCCGGTATTATCAGGGATGGCATGTGTAATGTCGCCTTCATTAAGGGTAGTTACTGCTATAATGGTTATGGAACCACCATGTGCAAATTGTATGGCTTTTTCATAAATCTTTGCCAAATCGCTATAAAGAGAGCCAGGCATAGAGTCTTTTGAAGGTATCTGATCCATTTTGTTTGAAACAATAGCCAGAGCGTCGGCATAAAGCGTCATATCGGTGAGTAATACCAGTACCTTTTGTTTCAAGTCGTTGGCAAAAAATTCAGCTGCAGTACAAACCATATCAGGAATGAGCAGGCGCTCTACAGGAGGGTCTTCAGTTGTATTTACAAAAGAGACTATTTTATCGAGTACTCCTGCATCGGTAAAACGTTTTCTAAAAAACAAATAATCGTCATTAGAAAGCCCCATTCCACCTAATATAATTTTGTCGGCTTCAGCACGTAGAGCAACTTCTGCCAATACATTGTTGTAAGGTTGGTCTGGATCGGCAAAAAAGGGAATTTTCTGTCCGGTTACTAAGGTATTATTCAAGTCAATTCCCGCTATACCTGTAGCCAAAAACTGAGAGGGCTTTTGTCTTTTTACAGGATTTACCGAAGGCCCTCCAATTTCTCTTGTTTCTCCTTCAATAGCCGGACCTTCATCAATAGGAGTTCCGTAAGCATTTAAAAATCGCCCTGAAAGTAATTCACTAACTTTTAGTGTAGGTGGTTTTCCGAGAAAAACGACTTTAGCATTAGTAGGGATTCCTTCAGTGCCGGGGAAAACTTGTAAGGTTACTTTATTACCAGCTATTTTTACTACTTGTGCGGGTCTATCGTTTACGAGGGCAAGCTCTTCATAACCTATTCCGTCTGCTTCCAGACTGCAAGTGGCTTTGGTAATTTCTGAAATTTTGGTATAAACGGTTTGGAATGCCTTTGTGATCATGGGTCTAGCTATTTTTATTGTACTGCCTAATTGAAAGTAGTAATTAATTTATTTAGAAGTTGATGCTTTTTATTAGCTTTTTGGAAGTGTATTGTTATATACCTAATAAACCTTTCAAGCTATTGCTGGCTCTTTTTCGGCTAGTAGCGCATTTACTTCACTTTCATATTTGTTAAAGTCATCTTGTTGAAAAACTGAATAATTCATTTGTTTCAATAAGTTGATGATCTTTTTGAAGTAGTTTGCAGATTCTTCAAAGTCTTCAAATTCAAAATCTCTTCTACATATCTCTATGACCATATTGAGCATATACTTTTGCCTTTCCATTGGGCAATTCATATCTACTTCATCAAAAGAGTCTTGCTGTAAAAGAATGAAATCGGCAATTTCACTTTTCCAGAAATCAGTGTGATAGGATAGAGGTACTGCGTCATTTCCTAAGATATTGATTTGGTCTCGACTTTCCTGTCCTCTTAGAATCACATCTTTCATTTCATTTACCAGATCGGTCCAGCCTTTTTGCACATGTTGATCGGTATATGTTCGAAATTCATCATATTCCAAATATTTTGAATAAGATTCTGATGACTCGATAGCAGGGTATCTCTTGGAATCTGCTCTTTTTTGGGAGAGTGCGTAAAAACAGCGCGCTACTTTAGCAGTAGATTCTGTAACCGGTTCTTTAAAATTGCCTCCTGCAGGAGAAACTGTGCCAATAAATGTCACCGAACCTGATTGACCGTTATTCAATTCAACCATACCGGCACGAGCATAGAAATTCGCTATAATCGCTGAAAGGTCCATTGGGAATGCATCAGGGCCGGGTAGTTCTTCCAATCGATTTGACATTTCCCGAAGTGCCTGTGCCCAACGCGAGGTAGAGTCTGCCAGAATAAGTACTTTCAAGCCCATTGCCCGGTAATATTCGGAAATGGTCATGCCTACATATACTGAAGCTTCTCTGGCGGCAACAGGCATATTAGACGTATTACAAATAATGGTAGTTCTTTCATTTAGTTTTCTCCCAGTACGTGGATCGGTGAGCTCAGGAAATTCTGTGAAAATTTCCACTACCTCATTTGCCCTTTCTCCACAAGCTGTTACAATAATAATATCAGCCTCTCCATTTTTAGCAATTGCATGTTGCAAAACAGTTTTACCGGTTCCGAAAGGACCGGGAATAAAACCAGTGCCCCCTTCTGTCATTGGATTAAACGTATCGATTAGGCGCATACCAGTTTGTAAAAGTTTATAAGGTCTTGGTTTGTGTTTATATGCTTTTATTGCCTTTTTAACTGGCCAGCGTTGTATCATATTTACTGATGTTTCTTTGCCGTTTTCATCTACTAATTTGGCAATTACGTCAGTAACCTTATATTTTCCAACTTTCGCCAATTGCGTTATTTTGGCTATACCTTCAAAATTAAAAGGCACCATAATTTTATGCTCAATCCAGTTTTCTTTTACATTGCCTAACCAATCTCCTGCTTGCACTTCATCTCCTTCTTGGGCTAAGGGTTTAAAATCGTATGCAACTTCTCTGTTAAGAGCGTAAGTATATTCTCCTCGCTGTAGAAAAGTTCCTTCAAGTTGATCTAGGTCCGATTGAAGCCCATCGTAATTACGGGAAAGAATACCCGGTCCCAACTCTATTTCCAGCATGTTTCCGGTAAATTCAACTGCATTACCAATTTTTATCCCTCGAGTTGATTCAAAAACTTGTGCCGATGCCAGTTTGCCACGAATACGAATCACTTCAGCACGTAGTTTAACTTTACCTACATGAATGTAACAGATTTCATTTTGTCCTACTGGTCCATCAACTTCTATAGTGAGGAGGTTAGCTATAATACTTTTTACAGTTCCTTTGGTCATATTTTAGCGCTTTAATTGTATGAAAAGTTACATTTAGTAGTTCTTTAATTTTATTAATTAGTGTATTCCAAGGCTTCATTTGTTAAGGTATCTACCATACTTTGTAATTTTTCCTCACCTGTTTCTTCGTTCAAGTTTTTCCATCGGTAATAAAGTTGGAATTTTAGAAAATAGCCAAATACATGTGCTGATGTAAATGCATCACCTTTGAGTAGTTGATCGATATAGACCTCGCGAGCTCTATCTATAGAATGAGCTAATTTTGTTTGTTGGTTTAATAATAGCAAGGCGGCCCACTCAGGAACAAATTCAAAAATGCCTGATAAGCCAAAGCTTTCATCGTTATTGTGTCTTATTTCTTCGTAGAAAGGTTCTCCATCAAGTAAATATTCAGTCTTACTGTACATATATTTTCGCGTGTTTAAAGCGACTAAAATATTTCTGATACTGTGATCAAATTCAAAGTATTTCTTAATGAAATCACTATTAACGGTTTTTATCTCTTCAAAGAAAAAGCTATACAGTAAATCTGTGGCTTCATGCTCAGTCATTGTTTCAGCTAAAGCAAAATATTCTACCAAAAAGTGCTGTATGAATTTTGGAAGATCGTATTGGTAGTCTTTATACTTCCTTAGAGTTGCTTCTTCTAACACTGCAGGAGTGCGAAAAACAGCATCTTTATTAAAAAGTACTATAAGTAAGTTATGAATATCATTAGGATATAAAAGATAGTCGAAAAGAACTCGATCTTTTCGACTAAGGTTCCTTGTTATAAATTCCCTTACAGCTATTATATCATTATTCTTTATTACCCCTTTTTCATCAGGGTTTAACAATGAAGCCAGTAAATAATAATACCTAGTCATACTATTTCAGAAAAAGAAAATTGGCAGTTGTATCTCTTATGTATTGGTTAAAAAGCTCAGCAAAGCCTTTATCGGTAAATGTCATCTGCCATTTGCCTTTTTTCTCTGCGACTTTAAAGCCTCCACTTAATTCACTATCAGTATAAATAGTTAAATTAGGCAGTGCTTTAAGTACACTGTTTTTTAACCTGTTTTGCCCTTCTTTTTCTAATGTTGCTGCTAAGTATAGTTCTATTTCGGAGGAGGTATCCCACTTTTTTACCAACTCAATAATCAATGATTTTAGAAAGTCGGCATCTTGGAACAATTCTTTGGAGATAGGTTTTGTTAGCTCTTTGGCGATTAGCGTGTGAATCTTATTTTTAATGTCACTAATCATTTGTTCACCAGAAAGCCGTATATCAGCTTCAGTATTTCTTTTAATGCCTTCAGCTTTTCTTTCAGCTTCTTGAAGGATATTTGAAGCTGCCTGCTTGGCATTTAAAATGATTCTTTCTTTTTCTTCTTTTGTTTCTGCAAGAATGCGAGCTGCTTCTGCATCAGCTCTTTCAATACCTTCTTGGTAAATCTGTTCGGTAAGTTTATCTAAATTACTTACTTCGCTCATAACTAATTATTTATACTTACATGATGCACTTGACTTTAACTATAAAGTCCTAAGTAGTTAATAGTAAT
>JBCDJE010000378.1:0-4892 GCA_038748185.1 Bacteroidota bacterium | reverse complement strand
TTTCAGATTAAAGAAAGCAGACTTGCTTTTTTAAACATTGATAAAGAAGAAATTATTTTAGAAAATAATGTCCGTTTTACCAGCCTTGAAGTGCAGATTGATAACCATGGTGATTTGGAACTCAATAAAACGTATAGAATTGAGGGAAGTGAGCAGCCAGGAAATTCCTTAATTGCAGAGCTTTATACCAAAAATGAATTGAGTAACGATAGAGTGTTATGCATGTTACGTGTTTACGATTACCATCGTCTTTCAGATGGTTATCTTTATATTAAAGATGGAGACAAGGCGCGTTTTATTACAAATTTTTTTATACGACATAATACTTCAATACAAAAAGTAAGCATTCAAAGAAATGGTGGAGAATGGACTGAAAACCTAACGATCTATCCTGGAGAAATAATCGACGTAAAAGTTGAAGGAGAAGCTCTTGATAGGGCAAGTTTGCGTTTTGAAGGTTTATTTAGAATTAGGACTGATTCTACGGCGGGAAATGAGAAGCGTCAGGTTTTTACTCTAAATATACCCCTCTCAGT
Organism: Bacteroidota bacterium; assembly: GCA_038748185.1. Taxonomy (GTDB): domain Bacteria; phylum Bacteroidota; class Bacteroidia; order Cytophagales; family Flammeovirgaceae; genus Chondrinema. The sequence continues at coordinate 4,356 of JBCDJE010000378.1, read as the reverse complement.
ATATAAGAAAAAAATTGAAATGCTGAATTTTGGCGAACCAACAGGCTATTTACTTGCAGTAAAAGAATTTCAAAAGCCTAAAACACTCAGTTTTGTAAATATTGATTATGGCGAAGGAGAAACACCTGTTACAGATATTACTACTACTATTTTTTACAGTGAATCTATCAACGACATTGTTTTTTCTTTTGATGAAACCAAGATTGATAGTTTAGGTGATTTGTATGGTAAGCAGTACCTCTCTATGCAGATACAAGTAATAAATAATAGAAGACAATTAATTGACCAAAGAGAAATAGAAAATATTACGATTTGTCCTGGCGGCAACTCACTCAGGAGATATTTTTATGACAAGAAAGACTGTCAAAATACAAACATCAATCTGAATACTATTTTAAGAACTAAAACACATGAGCTAAATGAGTGGTCAAGAATAGAAATTACTATTGGGCATGTATCTGAGAAATATACCGAGCGCACTTATAAACAGAGAATTGATATTATTTTATCGAGAAAATCTACCTTTGATATTGATATTTCTTTTCCTGCTGGTTTACTTACTATTTTTAGAGGGCAAGATAATTTACAAGGACTAGGTGGAATTAGCCTCGCCGGTATTGCCCAATTTACTTTTTATAAACCTGAGGCAATAGAAAAAGCAAAGCCTTACAGGATGGGTGTAGGCATTTTAGCTAACGATGCTTTTAATTTTGGCGATAATAATGATAACCGGTATTTAGCTTTAGTTGCTTTAGGTTCAGTTTATCCAATTAACAGGAGTAATAGTAAGTTAAATTTCCCACTGCACATAGGAGGAGGATATAGATTAAGTGACTTAGAATCGAGAGGGAACAAGCCGAGAGACAAATTATTCTTCTTAGTGGGTCCTGGTATACGTATTCGTTTTTAGAATGAATACTTTATGGCTTGAGTAATTGTATGTTATTTTTTAGCCATAAACCTGCAATAATTGTTTTAGCATCGATAATTTCACCATTTTCTATTGCATTAAAAAAAATTTCAGGTGTAAAAGATACCATTTCAATATCTTCATTTTCATCAGCTAATCCACCACCTGAATCTATTTTTTCCTGCTCACTAACTTTTCCAAAGTAGAGCAATATTCTTTCAGAGGTACCACCTGGAGATACAAAAAAAGTATGGATATGGGTAACTTTTTTGGGTAAGAAACCAATTTCTTCACTTATCTCTCTTTTTATAGCCTCTTCAGGGTCTTCATCTGCTTTTAATCCACCGGCAATTGCTTCAATAACCCATCCTTCGCCCTTATTGTAAGCAGGTAGTCTAAATTGTTTAGCAAGTAGAAGTTTTTGGCTGGAAATATCCCAAATGAGTGCGGCTACTGCGTCACCCCTTTCAAGACTGAGCAACCTTACCTTATCACTCATATTTCCATCGAATTTTTCATATTGAAGTTGTACTTCTTCTACCTTTAAGAAATCTTCTAACAACCATTTGCGATGGTGGATTTTTACTTTGTTCATATCAGATTTAAAAAATAAATATTTTCAAGTTGCGCAGTGAGAGGTAAATGATATTTTACATCTTGAAACTGTTGTCGTATTAATATCAGGATATATTTACTTCTTCAGGTTGTTTTGCTTTCATCCTTTTAAAATAATCAATAGCTGCTGCTTTCACTATTGGTGAAAGTAACAAAGCTGATATCATAGTAGGAAATGCCATAACAGCATACATACCATCTATCAGATTAATTACTGCATCAATTGAAACAACAGACCCCCATATAATTGTAGCTACATAAAAAATACGATAATGATGTTGGTATTTTGTTCCGAATAAAAATGAAGTACATTTTGTTCCATAATATGAAAAGGAGAACAAGGTAGAAAATGAAAACACCAATACACAAAGTAATAATAATGAGGGACCTATTGTAGGCATTACGCTTTCAAATGCAGTAGCAGTAAGCGTTACACCATTGTTATCACCAGTTTGCCATACTCCCGTAATAATAATAGCCAATGCGGTCATAGTACAAATAATGATTGTATCTATAGCTGGACCTAGCATGGCAACAAGCCCTTCTCTTACAGGTTCTTTGGTTTTTGCCGCACCATGCATCATGGGTGCTGTACCAATACCAGCTTCATTTGAAAATGCTGCCCTTTTAGCACCTTGTCGAATAACCTCACCAACTGCACCACCCAGTACTGCCCTTCCCGTAAATGCATCTTGAAATATGAGCATAAAGCTCTCTGGAACTAATGTAATGTTAGAAAAAATGATGTATAAAACTATTATAGTATAAGTAACAACCATAAAAGGCACTAGTTTTCCGGCAACAGCAGCAATACGATGAATTCCTCCAAAAATAACAGCAGATACAATGATTACAATGATGGTTCCCGAAATAAGATCTGAAAGAAAAGTGACGCCAAATTTTTGTGAAAAATAAGCAGATTCGATTAGTAAACCATTAGGTATTAAAAATACATCCCTAATTACTTGCGTTAGTTGGTTTGCTTGGAAGATGGGTAAACAGCCAAAGAGTCCTGCTATTGAAAATATAATAGCAAGTGGTTTCCACTTACTACCTAACCCTTCTACAATAACATACATTGGACCACCTTGTATATCTCCTTTATCATCTTTTCCTCTGTACATAATAGATAAAGTACAAGAGAAAAATTTAGTAGCTATACCAAAAAGCGCACTTACCCACATCCAAAGTAAAGCTCCGGGACCTCCGGTAGTAATGGCTACAGCTACGCCACTTATATTTCCCATGCCTACAGTTGCTGCTACAGCACTTGCCAGTGCTTCATAATGATTAATATCTCCAGGGTCATCAGGGTTATCGTATTTCCCTCTGAGAACATTAATTGCATGTCCGATGTATTGAAAAGGGAGAAAACGAGAGTATAACATAAAGTAAAAGCCTCCACCTAGTAAAAGAATTAGTAGGGGAGTACCCCACATTGCGTCACTAAATTGTTGAAGTAAATTTTCTATCAAGCCTATAAATATTTGGAGTGGGATATAATCTTATAAAGCAATAAAACTAATAAAAAAACTGACTTAAATCCTCTCCCTTTAATAGAAGTATGCATCATTAGGGAAGCTTTAAAAGAACTAAAGTTTTACTATCTATATTTTAATTTATTAACAAAAGCTTTAAAAAATCATATTAATAGACTTAATATATTGCTCCATTTAACGTTTATTAAGTTACTAAGCTTTAAAAAGTACAATAGGCTATAGGTGGGTATTATCGTTTTTTTTAACTTAGAGATGATTGGCAAACCTTAATTCAAATTATCTCAGATTTTTTATTATGACACATTTTGTTAGTTAACTCATGAAGTTCTTACTTATTCTATCAAATGTATTTTTAGGATCATCACTTACAACTTTGTATTACTTATTAGATGGGATAGACCTTATTAAAGTGGTGTTGATCTTGATAAGCACATCAATTTTTTTCTTTATTTGTTTAATTTTTATTATCTATTATCAAGCATCAAAAAGTTATTTAGATACCTTTTTTCTAAGCGTAATGCTAAGTGGAGTTTCTTTACCAGTTGCTTATTTTCTATTTATATCCTTTGCGGACGAAGGTGTATTAGTCGCTATATTGGGGAGTGTTATGATTTATGTATTTACGCTAATGATTGGTATTAGAATAGTGAAAGGCTGGTATTCATACGGTGTTCCTTATCTTGATCGCTAATATATTTAATTTTCCGGGAATAGGAATTTTCCCGGAAATGTTTAGTGTTATTGTATTTTACCAAGTAGTACTTTTTATTTTACGAATTGCCTTTAATATATCTCTACGACTCACTTGCCCAACTAGTTTACCATTACTCACTACCGGAAATTTTCTAAAATTTGTTGTTAGAAATTCGTTGGCAACTTCCAAGATATCACTATCAACATTTACAGTTTTAACAACCGGCGACATATAGTCACTCACCTTTCTATAATTGTACGGCAAATTATTGTAAGCACTATCCACAATAATTTTAAGGCAATCTTTTTCTGTTATCATACCTATAATATTTCGCTCTGAATCTAGTACAGGTACCCCAGTTAATTTTTTACTAAGTATAATTTCGATCGCTTTGTTAATGGTTACATCGGGACTTAAAGTAGTTTCGTCTCGTGCCATGTAATCTTTAACTAATGGATAATTTACTTTATCTATAGTAAGTGTTTCTGAGGCGCGTCTTGGAGTAAAGTTCATGTTGTATTGTTTTTAAGTTAAAAGGATAAAAAGCTAGTTTTAAAATTTATATTTAATATATGAAAGAAATTTAGATGCGGAAGAAGAGTATAGCTGTATTTGTAGATGCCCTAAAAAACAACTGT
>JBCDJE010000377.1:0-4915 GCA_038748185.1 Bacteroidota bacterium | reverse complement strand
CAGTACCATTTATTGAAGGAGACGGCACTGGAATAGATATTTGGCCTGCTTCTAAGAAAGTATTTGATGCAGCGGTGGAAAAGGCATATTCTGGAGCAAAGAAAATTGTATGGAAAGAAGTACTTGCCGGTGAAAAAGCATTTAACTCAACCGGTGAATGGTTACCTAAAGCAACACTAGATGCTTTCAACGAATATTTGGTTGGTATTAAAGGACCACTTACTACGCCTGTTGGTGGAGGTATTCGCTCATTGAATGTAGCTTTACGTCAAGAACTTGATTTGTATGCTTGCGTCCGTCCGGTGAGATATTTCGACGGCGTTCCTTCTCCGGTTAAGAAACCTGAACTTACCGATATTGTTATTTTCCGTGAAAATACTGAAGATATTTACGCAGGTATTGAATATATGAACGGCACTCCAGAAGTAGAAAAAGTAAAAGGTTTTTTACAAAATGAAATGGGCGTAACGAAAATTCGCTTCCCAAAAACATCTTCAATAGGCATTAAACCAGTATCAATAGAAGGAACAGAAAGATTGGTGAGAGGAGCTATCAATTATGCTATTCAAAATAAAAAACCGTCGGTTACTTTGGTGCATAAAGGGAACATTATGAAATTTACCGAAGGTGCATTTAAAAACTGGGGATATGAGTTAGCCGAAAGAGAATTCGGAGATAAAACTTTTACTTGGGCACAGTACGATCGTATCGCTGAAGAACAAGGAAAAGATGCGGCAAACCAAGCACAAGACACAGCACTTAAAGCAGGAAAAATCCTGATAAAAGACTCAATTGCCGATGCATTCTTGCAACAAATTCTTACACGCCCAGCAGAATATTCTGTAATTGCTACACTAAATCTCAATGGTGATTATGTATCTGATGCTTTAGCTGCTATTGTAGGAGGAATTGGTATTGCACCAGGTGCTAACATTAACTATGTAAAAGGTAGTGCTATTTTTGAAGCTACCCACGGTACTGCACCAAAATACGCTGGACAAGATAAAGTAAACCCAGGTTCAGTAATTCTTTCAGGAGCGATGATGTTGGAATATATGGGCTGGCAAGAAGCAGCTGACTTGATTTATAAAGGTTTAGAAGGAGCCATTTCTAAAAAGAAAGTAACTTATGACTTCGAAAGGCTAATGGATGGAGCTACTTTATTAAAATGCTCTGAATTTGGTGATGAGATAATTTCTAATATGTAATTATAGTAGGTAAGCCAAAATAGAAAAACCTGCTTTTTAGTTAAAGCAGGTTTTTTTATACTGAAAATATTAATACTTTTTTACTTAAACATTTTCAGAACTGACTTTTGCACTAAAGTATTCTCGGTTCATTCTGGCAATGTTTGTAAGTGAAATCTCCTTAGGGCATTCTGCAGAACAAGCACCGGTATTGGTACAAGCACCAAAACCTTCTTCATCCATTTGCGCCACCATAGCTTCTGCCCTTTTTTGTTTCTCAGGAGCTCCTTGAGGTAACAATGCCAGTTGGGAAACTTTAGCTGAAACAAATAACATAGCTGAAGCATTTTTACATGCGGCCACACATGCGCCACATCCTATACAAGTAGCTGAACTCATTGCTTCATCCACAACTTCTTTTGGAATAGGTGTTTCGTTAGCATCACGGGCATTTCCGGTATTCACAGAAATGTAACCACCCGCCTGAATAATTCTATCGAAAGCACCCCTATCTACACATAAGTCTTTTAAGACTGGAAAAGCCTTCGCACGCCAAGGTTCTATAAAAATGGTATCACCATCGTTAAATGATCGCATATGTAATTGACAGGTAGTAGTTTGCTTAGGTCCATGAGGTTTCCCATTAATAAAAAGGCTGCACATACCACAAATACCTTCCCTACAATCATGATCAAAAGCTATTGGGTCTTCTCCTTTTCTCAGTAATTCCTCATTAAGTACATCGAGCATTTCTAGAAAAGACATTTCTGGACTAATATCTTTTACTTTGTATTCTACTATTTTTCCGGAGGATTTTGCATCTTTTTGCCTCCATACTTTTAATGTTAAATTCATGTTTTCTTTCTGTTTATTTCAAGAACAAAAGATGAAAAAATTATTTGTAACTCCTTTGAGTAAGTTTTACATTTTCGAATATCAATTCTTCCTTGTGCAAATTCCAGGGTTGATTTTCACCTGTATACTCCCAAGCTGATGTATATGAAAAATCTTCGTCATTTCTCAATGCCTCGCCTTCAGGAGTTTGGTATTCTTCTCTAAAATGTCCTCCACAAGACTCTTCCCTGTTTAAGGCATCATCAATCATTAGTTCACCTAACTCCATAAAATCTGCTACCCTAATGGCTTTTTCCAATGTGATGTTAAGTTCATCATTGGTGCCAATGGTTTTTAGGTTTTTCCAGAAATCTGCTCTGAGTTCCTGAATCATTTTCTTAGCACTTTTCAACCCATCTGCTGTACGAGACATACCGCAATAATCCCACATAATTTTCCCTAACTCGCGGTGGAAATCATCAACAGTTTTTTCTCCATTAATGCTCAATAATTTATCAATACGGGCTTTTACTTCTGCCTCAGTCTTTTTAAAAGCTTCATGGTCTTCAGAAACCTTTTCGTAAGGCATTTCTGCCAGATAATTACCTATGGTATAAGGAGCAACGAAATAACCGTCAGCCAGCCCCTGCATTAGTGCACTTGCTCCAAGTCTGTTCGCTCCATGATCGGAAAAGTTAGCTTCTCCCAAACAGAAGAGCCCTGGTACCGTAGTCATTAAATTATAATCTACCCAAAGTCCTCCCATAGTATAATGGACGGCAGGATAAATCATCATAGGTTCTTGGTAAGGATTACTATCTGTAATTTGTTGATACATGTCGAAAAGATTACCATACTTCGCACTAATTGTAGCTTCTCCATCACGCTTAATGGCATCTCTAAAATCAAGAAAAACAGCTAAACCAGTAGAACCTACTCCCCTTCCTTCATCGCATACATACTTGGCATTTCTGGAAGCTACATCTCTTGGTACCAAGTTGCCAAATGATGGATATTTCCTTTCTAAATAATAATCTCTCTGCTCTTCTGAAAGCTCAGAAGGCTTTTTAGTACCTTTTCTTAAAGCTTCTGCGTCATCAAGTGTTTTGGGAACCCATACTCTTCCGTCATTTCTCAAAGACTCTGACATTAGTGTCAGTTTAGATTGGTAGTCACCATGTACTGGGATACAAGTAGGATGAATTTGCGTGAAGCAAGGATTTGCGAAAAGTGCACCCTTTCTATGTGCTCTCCAAGCTGCTGTAGCATTACTCCCCATCGCATTTGTAGACAAATAGAATACATTTCCATATCCACCCGTACAAAGTAGTACCGCTTGGGCAGAGTGAGATTCTATTTTTCCTGTAATCAGGTTTCTCGTTACAATTCCTTGTGCCTTTCCGTCTACTATAACTACATCAAGTAATTCAGTTCTGGGAAACATTTTTACTTTGCCAGCAGCAATTTGCCTAGAAAGTGCACTATAAGCACCTAGTAATAACTGCTGTCCGGTTTGTCCTCTTGCATAAAAAGTACGAGATACTTGTGCCCCACCAAAAGATCTGTTTGCCAATAATCCGCCATAATCTCTGGCAAAGGGAACTCCTTGTGCTACTGCTTGATCAATAATATTTACACTTACTTCTGCCAGGCGATATACATTTGCTTCTCTAGAGCGGTAATCTCCTCCTTTAATAGTATCATAAAATAGCCTAAAAATACTGTCTCCATCATTCTGGTAATTCTTAGCAGCATTAATACCACCTTGTGCTGCAATACTATGCGCTCGCCTAGGACTATCCTGAAAGCAAAAAGCTTTTACATTATAGCCAAGCTCAGCCATAGAAGCTGCTGCTGCTGCTCCAGCTAATCCTGTACCAACAACAATTACCTCATATTTCCTTTTATTGGCTGGGTTAACCAATTTTATATTAAATTTATGTTTGTTCCACTTCTCTGCCAACGGGCCTTCCGGAATTTTAGCATCTAACTTCATAATTTGAAATATGTCATTAAAGTGAATTTTAATTATTTACTTAGTGTAGAAATGATTTGTTTGTTCTCCTTCTATTTATTGACCTGCTTGCGCTACTTGAATCATTTGCTCATAAAAAGCAGCATCAATTGTTCCTGTTTGTGTCCAGAAAAAGATAACAATTGGTTGTATAGCAAACAAAAAGGGAACTATTATAGAAAAGGCTAACCCAAGCTTTTGAATGAAAGGAGTATATTTCTTATGGTTAAGTCCTAATGTTTGAAAAGCACTTGCAAAACCATGAGATAAGTGAAAGGCTAGAAATATAAGACTAACAACATAAATAAGCGAGTACCACCAGTTCGAGAAAGCAGCAACCACCAAGGCATAAAGATTTTTATAGGTATCTCCTTCATATTCTACCATTGGCATGTTCCCACCAAATTTCATTTCAAACCAAAAAGCCCGCATGTGTATAATGAGAAATACTAAGACGATGGCACCTAGTAAACCCATATTTCTCGAAGCCCAAGTACTATTAGTTGAAGCTTTTTCATAAGCATACTTTACCGGACGAGCATTCCGATTCAATCTTGTAAGTATGATAGAATATATGATGTGGACGATAATGCCTGTATAAAGTAAATAAGAAGTAGTTTTTATTACCGGATTAGTTGTCATAAACTTGGCATAAACATTAAAAGCCTCTCCTCCATCTAACTTAAGTAATTGTAAATTACCAATCATGTGTACAATCAGAAAAGAGATGAGGAATAAACCGGTTAAAGACATAATCAGTTTTCTTCCCAGTGTACTTGATAAAGAATCTGTAAACCAACTCATGTATTTTATTTATTTTTGTTAATATTTAGTTTATAATGATAACTTAGTAAAGGCTAAATGCGATCAAATTTAGTTG
>JBCDJE010000376.1:0-4924 GCA_038748185.1 Bacteroidota bacterium | reverse complement strand
GCATAAATCTTATCATGCATTAAATGAACCTTTACTTCCTTTAAATCCCAATTTTTTCTGGCTGCATACATTTTAAGTGTCATGCTGGTACAAGCTCCAATAGCTGCTAATAATAATCCATAAGGAGTTGGTCCTAAATCGGCTCCTCCAACATCCTCGGGTTCATCAGCAGTAAGATAATGATTCCCGGCTTTAATATCAGTAGTATAAGATTCAGCACTTGTTCTTACAATTACATCTGAGTCTGTTTCTAGTGTCACTTTTCCTTGGGTAGCTACATATTTTGAAGCCCATTTTGCTATTAAACTACCTACGTACTGCGAATCGATTTTTCTACTTAACAAATGATCGGCGCCATCTAAAGAAATAAAGCTTCGAGGATGTTTTGCTGCCTTAAAAATTTGTGTCGCATTATCTAACTCTACTATACTATCTTCTGGGGAATGCATAACAAGTAAAGCAGCATCTAAATTATTGATTACCTGGAAAGGCCCTTGTTTCTCTAAGTCATCTACCATTTGTTTTTTTATCTGAAAACTTCTCCCTCCAATATTTACTTTGGCTGCACCTTGTTTTTCTATTTCCTCTATCCCTTCTTGGAAAAGCGCTGTAACATGTGCAGGGTCGTAAGGAGCACCAATAGTTGCTACTGCTTTTATTGAAGGAATAAATTTTCTCGCTAACAATACCGCGGCTCCTCCCAAAGAATGTCCTATTAAAATTTCAGGTGTCACATAATTTTCACTTAAGTACTCAGCAGCAACAACTAAATCTTCTACATTAGAGGAAAAGTTGGTATCGGCAAAGTCACCTTCGCTTTCTCCTAAACCAGTAAAATCGAAACGTAAAACACCTACACCGGCTTGAGTTAAAGCGCGACTAATATTGTTTACTGCTGAAAAGTTCTTATTACAAGTGAAACAATGTGCAAAAACCGCAAAATTTTGCACTTTTGTATGAACTGGAAGTTCTATCTTTCCAGATAATTTATAACCTGATTTATTGGTAAATGATATTTTACTACTTTTCATATTTATGAAATTTTTTGAATTGTTTTTTTAAAGAGATTAGCACTTTCAACAAAAAGCATGAATTAACTCAATTTAATTCATTTTATGGTTTTAAATTGATTTTTATCCATCATTACATGGATTGGAATGACTAAACGATTTCTTACACTCAGTGTATTTTCTGTTTTATTGTTTTTAAATTCATATTCCTTTGCTCAAAATACCGTAGAAAAGCATACTGTCTTTTTGCTGGGAAACACAGGTTTAAAACAAGACAATAACCTTCAAAACCTTAAAAAACTCAAGACTTTTTTAGCCAATTTTAAGGAAGATTTCACAGTGCTGCATCTTGGCGATATTGTAAATAATACTGGTGATATAACAAACCTCTCTACAGCTGATAAAGGAAAACTGGACATCTTGCTGAGTTTAGCAGAAAACCCTAATGGGAAAATTTATTTTTTACCCGGTGATCTTGATTGGGACAACTCTGGTAAAAATGGTCAAAAACACGTGGAAGCGCTACATGCTTATATTGAGGAGAACGCTGATGAAAGCGTTTTTTTATTGCCAAAAGGTTCTTGCCCGGGTCCTACAGTGCTTGATATTGCTCCTCATATCAGATTGATTGCCTTTAACTCACAGTGGTGGATACATCCTTTTGAAAAACCTATATCAACCGATACAGAGTGTAAAGTATTGGTAAAAGAAGAGTTAATAGATGAAATTACGGATGCCATTGATGATACACATAATAAGAACATTTTAATCGCATCACATCATCCGGTTTTTTCTGGAGGAATCTACGGAGGATATTCTACTCCTAAAATGCATTTATTCCCTAATGAAAGTAAGATTCCCATGCCCATAGCTGGTTCTTTCTATACAGCATACAGACAAAACGTCGGTACACCAAAAGATATGGCTTACCCTACTTACCATGCACTCACTACCGAATTAAAAAAATATTTTATATATAGGAAAGGGCTTATTTTCGCCTCAGCACATGATTATAACTTGCAGGTAATCCGTCAAAATAATAACTACCAATTAGTCTCTGGAAGCATTATGCAAAAGGAACCTTTCAGAAAGACCAGTGGGACAATTTATAGTGAAAAAGAGTTTGGTTTGTTAGCTCTCGAATACTATCCTGACGGTAAAGTGAATAGGGTTACTTATTTATTAGAAGGCAACACATACAATGCTTTAGGAGAAAGTTTGTTATTCGATGCTCCTTGTGCTTCTTCAAACGCACCATTAATTCCAGAAAATTATCATTACACACCCTGTCAACAAGATAATACTATAAGCAACACAAAACCAACACCCAATGAAGTTAGTAAAGTTGTTAGTGCGGGTAAAGAATATTCAGCTGGAGCAACAAAAAAACTTTTTTTAGGAAATTTATATAGAAAAAGTTGGGTAACACCTGTAAATGTAGAATATCTCGACTTAGAAACTAAAAAAGGAGGTTTAACACCTTACACTGTAGGAGGAGGCAGGCAAACTACTTCACTCAAATTTAGAGCTGCTAACGGTAAAACATATACTTTCCGCTCTGTAAATAAAGACCCTATTAAAGCATTACCTCCTCAATTAAGAGAAACAGTTATAGTTTCTCTGGTAAGGGAATTAACAGCTACACAACATCCATATGGTGCTTTACCTGTATCTCGTTTACTTGATGCTACTGATATTTTACATGCTCGCCCACAACTTTATGTGTTGCCTGATCATCCTCGCCTAGGTACTTTCAGAAATAAATACCATGATCTTTTCGGGATGTTGGAAGACGACCCTAAAAAGCCAAAAGATGGCGTACCAGGCTTCCAAAATGCCGATGATGTGGATAGAAGCTTTACCATGTTCAGGAAAGTTTACGATGATAATGATACATATGTAGATGCCAAATCATTTGCCAAAGCCAGGATCTTTGACATGCTCATTGGGGATTGGGGCCGGCATCCTGACAACTGGAAATGGGCATTATATGATAAAGGCGATAAAGAAGTATTCTATCCTATTCCCAGAGATAGAGATCATAGTTTTTCAAGATGGAATGGACTTATTCCTTACCTTGCTGATAGAGAATGGGGAAGACCTAATGTAGAAAATTTCGACTATAAGTTTAAAGGAGTTAGAAGTTTAAACTGGCCTGCAAGACACCTTGATAGACTTTTACTTACCTCATTAGAAAAAGCAGATTGGTTAAACATTACTAATGAGTTGCAAAATGAGATCACTGAAACAGTGATAGACTCAGCTATTCAGGCATTCCCAGAAGAAATTATACCTGTAAGTGGAGAAGAAATCGGTAAAAAACTCAAATCCAGAAGAAGCCAACTTACCAAAGCAGTTACTGAACATTACCTCACTCTTGCCAAAGAGGTAGATGTTGTAGGTTCAAATAAGCATGAATATTTCTTAGCAGAAAGATTAGATAATGGTAATGTAATTGTAAAAGTTTTTAAAAAGAAAAAGGAACAAAGAACATTAGGCGATAATACCGAACTCATCTATGAAAGAACTTTTGTAAAAGCTGAAACTAATGAAATCCGGTTTTACGGTCTTGATGGTGAAGATGTTTTTCATATAATTGGTAATGTACCTGAAAGCATTAAAATTAGAATTATTGGCGGAGACAATAAAGACGTAATTAACGATGAATCTTCTGTAGAGAAAAGAAAAAAATATACAATAGTTTACGATAACACCAATACACAGCTTACTGAAGGACAAAATACTTTAAATAAACTAGCCGATCAACCCAATATCAATCTGTACGATCGACAAGCTTTTAAATATAATACTTACCTACCCCTACCATTACTTTCTTTTAATGCCGACGATGGAATCGGTTTTAAATTTGGGGTTGATTGGACAAGGCATAGCTTTAGAGTTGAACCCTTTAAACAAAAATATGGCTTTGATGTAAAAGTAGGTACTGCGGGTACAAGGTCTTTGAGGATGTATTCAGAATGGACAAATGTATTTGGTAAATGGTCTTTTGGGGTAGATGGTACTTATGCAGATATCTTTCCTTTTTACAATTTTTTTGAATTAGGTAACGAAACTGTAAAAGAAAACCGAGATCAAGATTTTTTTAGAACAAATTATAAAGGGCTTGACCTAAATATTTATACCCGAAAACGTTTTTGGGTGAAAAGCTTTTTCACTGGTAAGATTAGGTTAGAAGATTACCAATCTGTAATTAGGGAAAATACAATTTTAGAAGGATCAACAATTACAGGTACTAACCCTTTAACCATATTGGGCATGCAAGGTGATCTTGATATTGATTTTCGGAATGGCGATGTTTATGCAACCAAAGGACTGAGGTTCAAACTTACACACCAAAGTGGTTGGTTATTAAATGAAAGTAGTGAATATTTTAATTTAAGTGAAGCTTTTGGCGAATATTATACAACAATGAGAATTCTAACTTTGGCTTTTAAATTGGGTGGCGCTAAAAATATGGGAGATAATATTCCTTACTTTAAATATGCTAACCTAGGTCAACAGACAAATTTAAGAGGCTTTCTCAGAAACCGTTTTGCTGGTACTGCTAATATGTATTTTAATACGGAAGCACGGTTACCAATCGGAACTGTTAAAAATCCGATCTTTCCTTTTGTTATAGGTGTTACAGGTTTCTTTGATACAGGAAGGGTTTGGTATGAAGATCCGGAAACAGGAAATGACCCTTCTATACAAGGCAGTGATGATACCTGGCACCAAGGTTTTGGTGGTGGATTTTACCTAGTTCCGGTATTTAAACAATACACACTTTCAGTATCAGCAGCAACTTCTAAAGAAGAATCCATTTTACTTATTGTCGGATTGGGTTTTGGCATAGGTCGATAAAAATAAATACTTCAAAACTGCATTATTCCTATAGGTATTTTTTAACTCAT
>JBCDJE010000375.1:0-4927 GCA_038748185.1 Bacteroidota bacterium | reverse complement strand
TTGATTTTTTGTAATTATTTTATCTACATACTGTTGAATTTCCTCATCAGAAAATTCTAAAACCTTTTTCTTGAACTTGTTAAAGGAGATTTTTGCAGTAAATGTAAATTTACTAATTGGCGCATCGAAAGGAATAGCGATCACTCCTTTTATAAATTGCTTATTAGAATAACTAAAACTAATACTACAAGCTACTTTATGATAGGTAAATATCCTACTTACCAATGGGTATTCTATATTATTTTTTGTTTTTATTGACACTATATTATTCCCTTTATAATTGTACAACTTCACTTAAATCTTCTTTTACGAAAAAATATTGCCAAAAGGCTAATGATTTATAAAAAATTAATCTGATGGTAAGCCTTGATTAACATAAAGAGAATAAAGTAAACCTTTGTAAAAGAAATATTATAAAACAACAAAATTGATGTAGGAAATTACTATGTAGCTATCCGGTATTTTTCATCATTCGCTAAAACAGTATTTTCAAAATTAAATAGCTGTATTTTCCATAGAATATGCAAGTAAAAACGCTTTCTATCATAGCTTTTACTCTTATCAACTTATATATTCCACCAATAAGTAAACTTTAATACTAAGGCCCTGTTTTTTGAAATAAAATCTTCGGGAAAGTAATTATCAGTATAAACAATGAATAAATCTGAAGCCGGCTGATAACGCCATTGAAAACGAACATTTACATTCATATTTTCAGCTTGATTGTTGTATTGTACGAAAGTGGTAAGAAACATCTTATTAGTAAAAGTAATATCTAATCTTGGGCTAATAAGCCAAAGTGTAGCATCACTGAGTGGAGCAGGTAAAGAGATGTTATTATAAGAGATTTGTGTTTCCAAACTTGCAAAGGGCTGTATTCGATAACCTAAGGTTGCTTCTACATTGAATAGTGTACCACCAAAATAACCTCCATAAGAAGAAAAAAGCTCATAAGTAAACAGGCTAGCAGGTTTAGAATTATACTCGAAACCAATTGTGCGCCACGATTTTTCTGTACCTGACTGAAGTACCTCTCCTCCAGTATTTGTAGGGTCAAAGTCTTGCCGAAGTGTTACAAAATCGTGACTTCCCCAAATAAAGGCTTCACTCCTGTTTAAAAAGTTAATGGTATAACCCACATAATTTTCAGATTCAGTGAAATTTCCTTCAGGTGTGAAAAAGAGCGCAGAGCCCCAAAAAGGGCCATGGCTTACTATTTTATTTGAGCTTTTCGGGAAAAATCTATATTCCATTTCAGGATTTACTCTTACATAATCTTTCCTTGGGATAAAACCTGTTTCCGGATTGTAGTTTTTACCTACATACTCATGCTCCCATTCTATAGAAAGATTTTTTGAATCGTAGTTCAATCCTAAAGCATGCATATAGGTATCTTTATCAGTGTCAGGCCTAAAGTTTTTATGAATCAAAGCTTTACCAGTCCAAAAGTTATTGGCTGAAGCTAAATTATACTCTACTCCTATATTACGGTTGTATTTAGAAAATTCAGTATCACCTATCTTTGGTGTGTAATCGATTGTTTGCTTATCCATAAATAAGAACGATACATTTGACCTTGCAAACACTTGCCTTTGAACAGCCAATACAGCATAATTCTGAACAGGCATACCAATACTATCTACTTTTTCTGTTTGTAAATTCATAGCGCCTATTCGCCAGTTTTTATCGAGTTTTCCACTCAACCTAGCGCCAAATATTATAGGGCTGTTTAATCCAATGCGCCTCGAAAAAAACGGACGAAGGCTATGTGTACCGAAATTGGCAAAAAGGTCACTGTTTTCGAGGAAAAACTGCCTCCGTTCAGGGAAAAATAATTCGAATCTACTCAGATTAGTTACTTGTTGATCTACTTCTACTTGAGAAAAATCGGGATTTACAGTAAGGTCAAGATTGAGCGAAGAAGTAACAGCTATTTTAGCATCACCACCAATTTCAAAGATATTTTGCGTAGCTTCTTCTGCCTGATAGTCTTTCTGGAATTCAGTTAGTACATAGGGAATAATAGAAACATTCAAGCCTGCTTCTGGTGGAGGGGCATCCCACTGTAAAATACCTGTATAAGCAAGAGAGGAACTTCTAAATTGCCGTGGTACAGGTGCCCAAGCAGATTTCTCATTGCGCTTTAAATCAAGTCTGCTAAAATTGATCCCCCACTGGGTAATACCCTTTTTATAACGGATTGTTTTGAAGGGAATAGCGGCTTCAAAGACCCATTTATCGGGATATTTTTTAACTTTAGAATACCATTTATTATCCCAGCTCAATTCAACATCTTCCCCATTAGACATCAAACCATCCCATTGCGCGCCAACAGCGTTTGCACCAAAGGAAAAGCCATTGGTTTGGTCGTCAAAAGGATCGATAAATACAATAAAATTATCGTTACTTCCAAAAGAGAAATCCCTTCGTAAAGAAGCAACCGTATTATTACCAGGCAAATCTTCAAAACACTCTGCTGATATGTAAAGAAATTGCTCATCGTAGCTCATTCTAACTTTCGTTTCTGATCCTGCCTTGCTTGTATCCATGGGCAGTATCATAAAGAAGTCACTTGTTACTTCGGCTTGCTGCCATGCAACTTCGTTTAATACACCATCAACAATTATTTTTTCTGTTGTCTTTCTAATGAATAATTGATAGTCTTCATTCTTTTTTTGTGCAAATACTCCAGCTGTTAGTAGTATGCAAATAACTCCTAAAAAAAATTTCATTATTTTGTTAGTTTGCTTTCAAATGTACAGAATTATACTCTCAAGCCACTATTTTCTGCTTTATAATCATAATTTATTCTTCAGATTGGTCGCCCTTCTTTTTTTTACTATAATTGAAGGCTTAACCAATTATGTATCTGAGAAAATGAACCAAACTGTTACTATTTATTTTTCTTCTACTTCACATTTCAATAAACATTTTTTTCGTTTAGCGCTCTCTCTCATTACTTTAATAAGCTTAACTACTTGCCAGAAAACACAACCGATTAGCGCTATGGTAAAAGATATTGAGGTTCATTGGGAATTATTGGAAAATGGTTTTGAAGGGAAGTCAGCCTACCAAGCTCAATTTACTTTAGCAAATAAAGGAGATGTGACATTGCCTGCTAAAGGTTGGGCATTATACTTCAATAGGCTACCTCGTGAAGTCACACAAGCAAATGGAGATGTTTTACAGATCAAGCGCATTAACGGTGATTTTTTTAGCATCCAACCAACAGAGTCCTTTACAGGACTTGCCCCAGGAGATACTTTAAAACTTACCTATACTTCGCCTTATTGGGCAATAAAAGAATCTGATGCACCCTGTGGATTATATTTTGTTTTTGAAGAAGATGATGCAATAGAAGTAGTTGAAAATTACCATATCATACCTTTTGTTAGACCGGAACAATATAAAAGAAACCAAAATGACCAAATGCCCTTTCCTTCGGGAGAATTCATCTATGCGGAAAATCAAAAAATTTCTGAAATAGAAACAACAGCAATGCCTCCGTTTCTCCCAACACCTGCTAAATATAAATACAAGAAAGATACTTTTGTAGTAGAAAGTAATACTACAGTTTACTATGCCGATGAAAGTCTGAAAGATGAAGCTACTTTTCTTGTAAATAAATTAACTAAAATCTTAGGCATTGAATTAAGTCTGTTTGCAGGCAAGCCAGAAGATGCCAATGCTATTTCATTACAAACAAAAAAACAAAAAGTAAAAGACGTTACCGCTGCAGCATACAAATTATCAGTTGAAAAGAATAAAGGAATATATATTGAAGCTAGTGACCAAGCAGGAGTTTTTTATGGTGTACAATCACTTTTAAATATGATTCCGACAGTGGTTTTGGAAAAGAAAACGGCAAATGCTATTCCCTTAAAAGAAATTTTGATACAAGATGCTCCTGCCTTTTCTTATCGTGGCTTACACGTTGATGTATCTAGAAATTTTAAAGATAAAGAAGCAATTTTAAAACTGCTTGATTTAATGGCATTTTACAAGTTAAATAAATTCCATTTTCACCTTACTGATGACGAAGGTTGGCGGCTTGAAATAAAAGCTTTACCAGAACTAACCACTTATGGCAGCAGAAGAGCCCATACTCTAGACGAAAGTGAGCATTTATTTCCTGCCTACGGCTCTGGGCCTTTTGAGGATTCTCAAGGAAGCGGTTATTATTCTCGAGAAGATTTTATCGAAATTTTAAAATATGCAGCTCAACGACATATAGAGGTAATACCGGAAATTGACTTACCTGGACATGCCAGAGCAGCGATTAAAGCAATGGAGTACAGGTATCAAAATCTGATGGAACAAGGTGATGAAAAAGCGGCTAGTGCTTTCTTACTCTCTGATCCGGAGGATGCTTCTCAATACAGCTCCGTACAAGGCTACACTGATAATGTGATATGTGTTTGTAGGGAATCTTCTTACGATTTTTTAGAAGTAGTAGTTGAAGAATTAGTGACTATGTATGAGGATGCTGGTATAAAGTTACAAACTTTGCATACAGGTGGTGATGAAGTGCCCTCCGGAGCATGGGAAGCTTCCCCAATTTGCCAAAATTTCATGCAGAGTCAAGAAAAATATCAATCAGCTAAAACCCTTACAGCGTATTTTTTATCTCGTTTTAAAAAAATATTAGATAAATTTAGCATAGCTACAGCAGGCTGGGAAGAAATTACGTTAAATATAGATACACATGGAGAAAGCCTAAATGAAACAACACCTAATGCACATAAAATCAATACTGATTTCGTAGGTGAAAATGTTATCCCTTACGTTTGGAATACAGTGTATGGTTGGGGTGGAGAAGATTTGGCATACAGACTTGCCAATACAGGATTTAAAATAGTTATGTGCAATGCGCCAAACCTCTATTTTGATTTCGCTTATAATACTGACCCAAGAGAACCGGGTTACT
>JBCDJE010000374.1:0-4939 GCA_038748185.1 Bacteroidota bacterium | reverse complement strand
TTTTTAGCAGGTTTATAGTCAATATTAAATCGGAAGTCACTTCTTTTAACTGGTACAACAAAATCTATTTTAGTTATATTATCTTTCAAATTTCTACTGCGGTTTTCAAAACGGTACTGGGCATAGACTAATAATTGTTTGTTTGGTTTGAAGGTAACTTTACCAAGATATTCATAACCACCTGAAGGAGCATCTGCTTGAAACCGAAGCCAAGGGAATTGAAAACTATCGTAATAAGCCGAAATTGTCCATTTTTTAGTGGGGAGTATTTTTATGCCCCAATATATGCTTTTTTCATTGTTGGCAGTTGTTCCTTCACTAAGTGCATTGCCGTGTAAACTTTGGAATTCACGATTGTAGTTTCTTACTAAAAAAGCCAACTCGAAGTGCCTGCCAAAACCGGCTAAAAAGCCTGTAATAAGCCCAAAGCCCGTATTATTTGAAATTGCTCCTTCTCCAAAAAATGAAAAGTTATTCCAATAATAGCTATAGTTCATTCCTACATTAAAAATGCTGTTTCCATTGAAAGCGAATTGATTATAAATGGAAGGGTTCCTTTGGATAGGTACGCTAAAGCGAGTGAGTGTGGTAGTAGTGCCTAGTTCGAGATTGGCACTTTTGTAACGTAGGTGGTAACCGGTTAGCATTTCTGTAAGTCGTCCTTTTTTGGCTACTTCATTGCTGTTTCTATGTAAACCGTTATTAATAATAGAAGATGCATAGCTATGACCTGCTTCATCTAATTGAATAGTTGCATCAATATTTTTATTGGAGAAGAAAGCAGTTAGTTCAGTATTCTTTAATAGCTCATAGCTGGCAGCTATTCCTCTCAAAAACCCGAACTCAGCAGTAGAGGCGAAAGGAATAATACCTCTCGTACTTCTCCTTATTCCTTGAACTATTTCTGTGCCTTTACCCATTTGGAATCCTCCGGCAAGTAATAGTCCTTGCCCAAATTGTAATTGGTAATCTCCCAAACTTATTGCTTTTAATTTACCTTGGTTATACAATGTAAAGTGATAGGAAATAAAATCGGCGAGAAAAGTTTTGTTGTTAGGAGACCAAGTAATTGCTTCGCCAGCATCTTTTTCCAATGTGAAGCCTAAACTAAAATCTTTGCTATGGCTTATGCGTAGTCTGTAAAGCAATCTCGCAGCATCACCAAGATAATATTGACTTTCTGTATTGTTATCTTTTTGGAAACCTCTCTTTTGTTCTGGGACAAGTTGATATCTAAAAAAGAAATATTTGTTTTTTTCTTCAAACATGCGTTCAAGTAGGCTTTTACTACTTCTCTTTTCTGTGATATTTACAAAAGGGAGTAATTGCCGAATAACCTCTGGGGTAAAGTTAGGAATAGCTTGCAGTTCATAAATGCTGATGAACTTTCCAAATTTTTGTCTGTATTTAAAGAAAGCATTTAATTGCGTTTCGCTAAGCAATTGTAAGCCTGAAAGTTGTTCTCTACTGCATTTATTGAGGTTGATAGGTTGCTGGTAAAATTGATAAAGCATATCGAGTAGCGCTTCATAATCGGCTTCTTCTTCTGCATCTGGTAAAAATCTATCAACAAAGTCTTCGGTATCAGCTTCGTCCTGAGCTAAAGAATTTGTACACAACGAGACTGTGATAATTAATGATAAAATAAATAAGATTGATCTACTCACTTTTAAAAACTTTCTTCTTTTTGTTTAATGTTTTGAATTGTGTAGCAAGTGTGAGTTGGTGAGAAGTGCCTAAATGAGGATGTGTACTGAATGCATAATCGCAAGTGATCTTTTTTAATTTTAGTGAAGCACCAAAGTGATAATTTCGTGCTAAACTACTTAGTCCGGTTCTCACCAACAGTTTTTCGGTAAGGGCATATTGAATACCAGTGTGAATACTTACTGGAAAAAGTATCGCTTTTACAATATCTATGTTGAATTTTACTTTTGCTTGTGGAAGGTAACTTATGCCTATGGCTATGCGGGCAGGTAGCCTTTCTGTGTTAGTTTCTGTTTGAAAACCCGACTGTGTCAAGTTATTAACAGCACCTCCTAACCAAATTTGTTTGCTTAATTGCGTTATTACCCCAAAATCAAAAATAGGGACAAATAAAGTTCCTTGATTTTGTGCGTTAACCTGCCACAATTTGGCACGCAGCCCAAAACTTACTCCTGCTAGTTCGTAGGCATAACCTATAGAAACTTGCTGCTCATTGTATAGCTTATCACCAAAGCGAGCTACTGTAAAGCCAAAGTTACCAAAGCTTGTAGGACAGTTTATTCCAAAACCTACTGTGTTAAAGATACCTGAAAACCTGCTTTGTAAACTTGATATTAAACTGATTTGATCGTTTTGAGAAATTCCCGCTATATTATTGAAGAGTGCATCAGTGCTGTAGTTGGAAGTAACTGCGCCACCCATGCCTTCGGTCTCTGCACCAAAGTGCGTATCGTATATTTGTGCATTTGCTGAAAAAGGTACTAAAAATAGATACCATTTAATAAGCATTCTAAACAGTTTCATGCGCTTAAAATGCCTGAAAGCGGTTGCTATTGCTTTAATACAAGGAATAACATATGTATAAAAAAAGCTATATTTTAAGTATTTTTCCAGCCTTTAACAATCCGGCAATGCTTATAGCATCTGTTATTTCACCATTCATTACCATTTCAATAGCAGCTTCTAATTGTATTTTCTTAATTTCAAGCTTTTCAGTGGGGTCATTTTCGGGTGTGCCTTGTGTAAGTTCTTCTGCCAGAAAAATAAAACCTTCTTCATCGGTTACAGAATTGGAGGTGTGGATGCGCATGATTTGCGTCCATTTATTGGCTTTTATTCCGGTTTCTTCTTTCAGCTCTCTCTGTGCTGCATATAATACATTATCATTAAGTTTACCTCCGCCCATAGGTATTTCCCAGCTGTATTCATCTAAAGTAAAACGGTATTGTCCAACTAGCCAAGTGTTCATTGCTTCATCAACTGGTATAATAGCCAACGCTTTACTTCTTAAATGAACTTTCCCATATATTCCTCTTCCCCCATTTGGATTAACTACTTCTGATTCAGTAACATGTATCCAAGGGTTTTGATAAATATCTTTTGTTTTGAGCGTGATCCATGGTTTTTTTGTTAAATAGGTCATTAAGAAAGGGTTTATGATAGTATTTTATGGAAAGACCATTTTATTCATCATCATCTTCGTAAGTTATATTTTCATTTTCCATAAATGCTCTTTGTAATTTCTTTTTAAAATTTGATAGTATCTTTTTACCACGTTCACCAAAAATGGAGTTTTTTTGTTGATGAATTTCATCTAGAAGCTCAAAAAAAGTTTTGTACTCTTCAAAAGGACCGTACTCAATAAAAGTACTTATTGCATGATCGTATGTCTCTTCAAAAGAATTCTTACGTTTTTTTTCATATTTGAAAGACCATATTGCTTCATTACCCCAAGTATATTTCTTAAGCATCATTTCCACATGTTCTTCTGTAGCTTGCTTTACTTTGCCCTCAGATCTGGCAATAGCATACAAAAGCTCGCCAAATGCTTCATATACTTTTTCTTCGTTAGCCATAACTTATTAAGTATTTAGCGAAAAATGATTTATTTCTTTGAAGTTGGTAACTTATCTATTGGCTTACTAAAGATATTAAAATAAAAACAACTTACATTTTATTTACCATTATATGAGGCAATATTTTTGCCCCGGGAGTGCTTTTACAATACCTTTAATTTCCATTTCTAGTAATACGGAGGGGATTTTTCCAATTGGTATCTGAGCGCGATAGCTCAATTCATCTATTTGTAAGTTTTTATTTACCAATAGTTCATAAATGGTTTGCTCGTCTTTATTGAGTGCTATGGTGAGTTTTTGTCTTACATTCTTAGTCTCTATATCCCAATTCATCATCTTTACAATATCTTCGGAAGAGGTGATTAAATGTGCTTTATGTTCTTTAATGAGTTTATTACAACCTTCAGAATAACGCTGATTGATGCTTCCCGGCAAAGCAAACACATCAATATCATAAGAATTGGCAATTTCAGCGGTGATGAGTGCTCCGCCTGTTTTAGCTGCTTCTACAATAAGTACTGCATCAGACATTCCTGCAATTATGCGATTTCTTTCAGGAAATTTTGGTGCATCAGGTTTAGTTCCTAAACGATTTTCAGAAAGTAAGCCACCTGTAGTTGTCATTTGTAATGCTACTTCTTTATGCTCGTAAGGATAAACAATATCGAGCCCATTTGCCATAACACCCACGGTAGGTATTTGCTTTTTCAAACATAACTTATGTGCATAAACATCAATGCCATAGGCTAAGCCACTGATAATAAGCAAATCTTTATAAAGCTGTAAATCTCCAATGAGTTTTTCGAGAAAGTTTTTACCGTATTCTGTTGCTTTCCTTGTACCTACAATACTTAAAACTTTAGCACTATTGAGATTAGCACTGCCTTTATAATACAAAGTAGCAGGTGCATTAAGAATATTTTTTAGCCTTTTAGGATATTTCGGGGAAGTGTAAAATAAAATGGAAATACCATATTTCTTCGCTAAGGTGATTTCATGTTTTGCTTTATCTAATACAGCTGCTTCCAGAATTGTATTGGCAATTTTAGGCCCTATTCCGGGAACTTTCTTGAGTTTTCCTCTTGGTGTCAGAAATACTTTTTTTGCAGAGCCGCAGTAACTTATTAGGTGTTTTATTAGCACATCGCCAATACCCGGTATCAGTCCCAAAGCGGTTTCATAAATGTTTTCTTCCTCCATAAAAAACACTCACTTAAAAAAAAATTAATTTTTTGTAGCAATCAGCTTTTTAAAAGTAGCTTGTCGGGCTTTATCTTGTTGGTTTTGGAGTGTTTTAATAAAATGATTAGTGTTTTCTAACCACTGGAAAATTTCCTTAATATCTCTCTTCTGGTGTTCTTTTATTTGCTGAGGTG
>JBCDJE010000373.1:0-4943 GCA_038748185.1 Bacteroidota bacterium | reverse complement strand
AATTTTTAAAGTATTAATGCTCAGGTAGCTAACGTTTATCATTACTATATGTAAATTATTACAGTAGGATTTCAATTGGAAAATCTATACTAGTTTTATGCAAGACGTTCTATGAGATTTTTCTAACTTCTTCACAAAAAATTAAAATATTTATGAACTTTTGAAAGATAAATTTGCTTTAATAGACGACTGGTCATATATTTGAATCAATTATTAAAAACTAGTATGGCTACAACGATTAAGCATGAACTAAAAGCTGATATGATTTTAGCAAAGGGGATGGATATTCTCTGGTCTAAAGGTTATAATGGCACAAGTGTGAATGACATTGTGAAAGCAGCGGACATTCCTAAAGGTTCTTTTTATTTTTATTTTGATAGTAAAGAAGATTTTGCCATTAAAGCTTTGCAAAGATATTTTGAGGTGATGTATAAACCTGCATTGGAGATTTTAGCTGATAAAGGTGATACGCCAAAGAGACGTCTTTTAAATTTCTATGAGTATAGGGTTAAAGTGATGAAAGAACAGTTGAATTGTACCATGGGGTGTTTAGCTTGCAATTTGAGCAATGAAGTGGCAGAAGCTAATGAGAATATAAGAAATGCTGTTTCTAAAATTCATACAACTGTATTGGGACGTTTAATTGACGTAGCTAAAGCAGCACAAGAAGCTGGAGAAATAGATAGTTCAGTAGATGTGAAAGCATTAATATCTTTTATTGAAGATGCAGGTAAGGGTGCTTTAATAAGCATGAAGGAAGCAAAAAGTGCTTCTCCAATTGATAATTCTTTGTATATCGTAAAAAGTATGCTTTTAAAATAATTTTTTAACTAATCATAGATGACCGGTCAACTTTTACTGTATTATAATTTCCCATTTAATTAAAACAATAGGATAGGCTACAAAATTTAATAAAAAAATTAATTAATAGACGACCAGTCAATTATCTCCACTTTATCAAGATATATAAGTAATAGTTACAATACTAATAGCTCTTCTTTATAGGTGTGAAAAGTATCATTTTTAATTTTTTTATAAACAATAGACGAACGGTCAACTATTCTATTTAATCGATGATTGAAAAACAAAAATCAGAAACCAGTGCTAATGCTTTCGGAAAGCGTTGGGCTGAAATTATTATCAAAAACAAGTGGCTTGTATTAATTCTTACTCTAGCACTTGCTATAGGCTTAGGCTCGCAGGGCAAAATGGAATTTGATGGAGATTATCATGTATTTTTTAGTGAATCTAACCCCGAACTAGAAGCTTTTGATGCATTACAGGATAAGTACTCCAAAGATGATAATATTGTCATCGTACTTTCTCCAAACAATGGAGATGTATTTACCAGAGATAATTTAATCGCTATTGAAGAACTCACCACTGAAGCTTGGAATACGCCGTATTCTTCTAGGGTCGATGCTGTGACCAACTTTCAGCATACCAGTGCGCAAGAAGATGATCTTTATGTAGACGATCTTTCCTATGAGTCAGCAAATAAAACTGATGAGGAAATTACAGAAATTCGACATAAAGCATTGAAAGAACCTTTATTAGTGCACCGACTTATTAATGAAGATGGTAGTGTTACAGCCATTAATGTGACTGTAAGGCTTCCGGGTGAGGACACTGCAAAAGAAATTCCTGAAGTAACTGCTTTTGTACGTGAAATGATTGCAAATTTTCAAGACAAACATGCTGGTTTTGAAATGCATACTTCTGGCTTAGTACCCTTAAATACTGCTTTCTTTGAATCTTCAATGCGGGATTTAATGCTCACTATGGGAATGTTCCTAGTAGTAATAATTACTACCTTAATTTTAACCCGGAATTTAGCCAGTACTATCGCAACTGTACTTGTGGCTATTTTCTCTATTATAAGTGCAGTCGGTTTTGTTGGATTAATGGGTATTAAGCTTACTCCACCTTCCTCTGTTTTCCCAACTATGATATTGACATTGGCTATTGCTGATAGTATACATATTCTGGTTACCATGCTGCAAAAAATGAGAAAAGAAGGTTTAGATAAGCAGGCAGCACTTATAGAATCCATTCGGCTAAACTTCATGCCTGTCTTTATAACAAGCCTCACAACGGTAATTGGTTTCTTGACTATGAATTTCGGTGAAGTGCCACCTTTCTGGGATTTAGGAAACACAACCGCTTTCGGGATGACCATGGCATTTATCTATTCTACTACTCTGTTACCTGCTATCATGGCTATTCTTCCTGTAAAAGTCAAAGTACAAGAAATTAAGGAAAATCCTAGCCAAAAAACTAAATCAAACTGGTATTATTCTTTAGGTCAATACATTGTGCAGCGCCCAGTTTCCTTGAGTATCATTTCCATGGTGATTATTGGTGCTATGTCTTTCTTAGCACTTCAAAATCAATTCAATGATGAATTTATAAACTATTTTGATGATACTGTCAAATTCAGATCGGATACAGATTATATCAGTAAAAATCTAACTGGTATATACAATGTAGAGTTTTCAGTAGGCAGTGAAGAAAGCGGTGGAATCAATAATCCTGAATACTTAAAACATTTGAACGAATTTGAATATTGGCTAAATCAACAATCCGAAGTAGTACATGTGAATGCTTTTAGTGAAGTAGCTAGACGTGTAAACCGCTCAATGCATGGAGATGAACAACAATTTTATCGCATACCAGATAACAGGGAAGAAGCTGCTCAATACTTATTGTTATACGAGCTTTCGTTGCCCTTTGGACTGGATCTCAACAATCAAATTAATGTAGATAAGTCAGAAACAAGGGTTACAGCAACACTTCATAATATCTCAAGTGCTGAAATGATTGCTTTCTCCAACCGAGCGGAGGACTGGCTAGAAGCTAACACACCTAAACCCATGCATGCATTTGGTGTGAGTCCTACCTTAATGTTTTCCAAGCTTGGTTTCCGACAGGCTGATAGTATGTTTAAAGGCAATGTAGTAGCCGTTATTCTCATCTCACTTGTTCTAATGTTCTCTTTGAGGAGTTTGAAATTGGGTTTGTTAAGTATTATTCCAAATGTGGCACCTGTATTAGTGGGCTTTGGAGTATGGGCTATGTATAAAGGACAGATCAATACTGGAATGGTTATCGTTTTCGGGATGACATTAGGTATAGTAGTAGATGACACAGTTCATTTTATGAGCAAATATCTTCGAGCACGCCGCGAACTTGATTATGATGCCAGACAAGCCGTCATCTATGCCTTTGAAACAGTGGGTAAAGCACTCGTTACTACCACTATAGTACTTGTTGCAGGGTTCATGATCCTGTCTACCTCTTCCTTTGCTTTAAATAGCTATATGGCAAGAATTACCACGATTATTATCCCTGCTGCATTGATAATCGACTTCGTTTTACTGCCCTCATTATTAATCATTTTAAGTGATAGGACAGAGTCACTTACCACTTCTAAAAAGTTGAGTGCAGGAAATTTAACAGCTTAAAATTTTAAATCAATTTCTAAAATAAAAATAAACAATGAAAACATTCATGTTCTTAATAATCGCTTTATTTAGTTTTTCAAACATCTTATATGCACAAAGTGCAGAAAAAAGAGGCTTACAAATTGCCCAAGCAGCTGATCAGGCTGATCAGGGTTTTAAAAATTCTATCGTAGAATTAAAAATGACCCTCAAAAATAAAAATGGACAGGTCAGTGAGCGTTCTCTCAGCACCAGAACCTTGGAACAAACGGAAGACGGTGACAAATCTTTAATTATTTTTAATAGTCCTAAAGATGTGAAAGGTACTTCAACACTTACCTTCACACATAAGGTTGGTTCAGATGATCAATGGCTCTATTTGCCTTCTATTAAACGGGTAAAAAGAATTTCTTCTAATAATAAATCAGGCCCATTTGTAGGAAGCGAGTTTGCTTATGAAGATCTTTCATCTCAAGAGGTAGAAAAATACACTTACAAGTTTTTAGAAGAAAAAGGGGATTTGTTAATTGTAGAGCAATACCCTGTCGATCCTAAATCGGGATATACCAAAAGGATTGCGATTTACAATCAAGAAAAAGGACATAGGCTTGAGAAGGTAGAGTTTTATGACCGCAAAGGTGCCCATCTCAAAACATTGACCTATAGTGATTATAAACTGTATAAGGGGAAATTCTGGAGGGCACTCACTTTTGATATGGTCAATCACCAAAGCAATAAGGAAACACGCTTAAAGTTCAGCGAGTATGATTTTGAGTCAGGACTTTCTGAAGATGACTTTACACAAGTAGCACTTCAAAGGGTAAGTCAATAAATGTGTAAGATCATGCCATAGTATTGAAAATAGGGATGGGTTAGTTCTATGTATTAAGATTACTACTCATCCTTATTCTCTCGTTTTCAGGCATTTGATATAGATGAATAAATCAATTCATTTAAAGATATTTGAAAAATACAAACTCATTATTAAGAGACAATATTGATAAAGCGAATATGAATTTTTGTCATTTCAAATTTATAAAGGAGAATGATTAAAATTTATACATGTTCCTGAATGTATTCCAGTTTTTTGGACATTCAGCAACCAAAACATTTTAAACAAATGAAAAAAAAGTGCATTCTTGCCCTGTTACTCTACTTTTTATGGAGCTCATACGGATTGGCGCAAGATCAAGACGACAATAAAGTGAACAAAGATTTTGAGCTTGAAGTAGTAGGAGAATATCGATATTTTTACGATAATGCTCTTTTTGAAAATCAAAGTAATCAATTCCCATCCATTGCCTTTAAACCAAAATATGTTGTTGATTGGGATAATGGATATCAAAGCATCAATTTTGAAGGTTTTTTTCGACTTGACAGGGATAGATCTCGGACTCATGGAGATATAAGAGAGTTGTATTATCAAAAATCTAAAGGTAATTTGGATGTAAGTGTGGGTTTAAAGAAGATATACTGGGGAGTTGTTGAAAGTAATCACTT
>JBCDJE010000372.1:0-4949 GCA_038748185.1 Bacteroidota bacterium | reverse complement strand
TGTACTGTCCAATCTCCTTTAAAATACAAGGCATTGATCAAGAACATCACTTCTTCAGGCTTTATTTCTTCAATCATTTTCTCGATCAAATTATTAGTTTTATTAGCTACCCAATTATTAATAACCTGTGGAGCATCAGCACGTCTAAAATCATAGCCTGTAATTTCTGCATCAAAACTAGTATTTAACGTTTGAAGGAAATCGTCTTTTACTATATAGTTTTCATCATGCCAAACTGAATTGGCTATGCCTAAATCCACAACGTTATCGAGCTCAGGTAAACTGTAAATGAGGTTTCTGTAGTTTTCATTAATTTCTTCCATATTACTACTTTCGAAACCCAGTACATCCTTGATTTCGGTGGCCGTATTTTCATTAGCTCCATTCAGTAACATGCCCAAAGCTAGATGAATGCTTAGAGGAGATACCATATAATTTTCGGAAAGGAAAGTATGTGAATCAAGTTTCTGAGAAAGATTGAAAGAAAATGCATTTGAGTTATTTACAAATTGTTTATCTACTTTTCTTAAATCTGCTTTCGCTTTTTCAGTATTTTTTGAATTATTACCATTGCCAATATTATCGTTTTGGCAAGCATAAAACGGAACAATTAACACTAGGATGAACAATAGTTTTTTCATAGTTAAAAATGTTTTGAATTATAGAAACATAAGGACATGTCAATTACAAATGCATGCTGTTTGCACAGCACATTGATAGTTATTTATAAAGAATGTAAATTATTTGAATGTAATTTTTTTATGGGTTTATATACCTTCCTGAGAAAAGAATATTTCCTTGTTCTTTTTCGTAGATGAAAAAGGCAAATGGGCGATCACATATCAGATCTACTGGCTTAGAGGGACCTGCCGATAACTCTGCAATAGCAACAGAAGTGACTGCGGCAGCTTCTGTCCCTTGTTCATTCACATTAATAAAGGCTTTATGTTTTACTTCGCTTATAAAAAGATTTACATCGGAAATATTGCTGAGATCGGCTTTAGAACCGTCAAAAGCATCTAGAATACCTAATTCTTTTAAAACTTCGTTCAATTTGAGTTCATATACTATTTCAAATTTAGGAAGCCCAACATTTGCGTTTAATTCGTATGTATTTGCCGATATATTGTTCCAATCTTCTTGGTTTAACGCATTTAAAATACTTGATAAGAGTACATCCTCATTTGGCAAAATAATACGCATATTATACAATCCATCTCCATAAGGCAAGTCAAAAACAGCATAGTTTTCTTTAAAAATACCGCTTACTTTTACTTTAGATAAATACATCATATCTACTGTTTTATCTATCCCATCAGCAGTCTTAAAAGATTCTTTTTTTGTGTTTTTCGAATCAAATTGTACTGTCCAATCTCCTTTAAAATACAAGGCGTTGATTAAGAGCATTACCACATCAGGTTTTATGTTTTCAACTATTTTTTTAATCAACCCATTTGTATTGTTTTCCACCCAATTGTTTATCATATCAGGCGCATCAGCTCTACCAAAGTCATAACCAGTAACTTGAGCATTAAAATTATTTTTCAGCGAGCTCAAAAAGCCTTCTTTTGCAAGGAAAATTTCGTCATGCCAAACTGAATTAGCAATGCCTACGTCTACTGCATTATCGAGGTTGGGTAGGCTAAAAATCAGATTTTTATAATTTTCATTAATCTCATGAATATCTAGTGTTGTTAAATCTAGAGTAGTCTTGATTTGGCTCTCTGTTTCATTATTAGTACCATTCAATAACATCCCTAAAGCTAAGTTGATGCTTAAAGGAGAGATCATTAAATTTTCGGAAGTCTTTGATCCTGTATTTATTTTTCTAAAAATATCGAAAGTAAACTTGTTCGATTTTGTAGTAAAATCTTTGCTAACTTTTCTAAGATCACTAAGTGCTAATTCCGTGTTTTTTGAAGAGGTATCAATAGGATCATTGTTGTTACAAGCAACACATGCTATTGTAATAAGTAGTGCACTTAGGAACAGCTTTCTCATGATAAAAAATTAAAGTACCTATTTGTTGATTTTCTACCAAGACGAATATTAAACCGATAAATGCTGCAAATACATTAAAAAAACTACACTTACTTTAAGTTTTATAAAGCAAAACCCGAAGCTTTTGCTGTAAAACTTCGGGCTTTTAATTGGTTATTTCAAGCTAAATATATTATGCTTTTTCTTTTAGTAAATCGTCTATAATAGTAGTAAATTCATCAACAAATTGGGTATAATATTTTCCTGTTCCTGGCCCCGAAAAGCCCGTATGGATGTATTTTACTTTTTTATTTCTATCAACTACAATTGCTGTAGGAAAAGACAAGATATGGTTAAGCATCGGTAGTGTTTCAGCAGCAGCTTCTTTATTAGATGTACCTGCAATAAGCACTTCATAATCCATCTTAAATTTTTCTTTCATTTTCGCTACTTTACTTTTAGAATAATCAAAATCAGGTTTACGCTCATAAGCCAAACCAATAATTTCCAAACCTTCAGATTTTTTCTTATCATATAAATTTGTGAGAAATTTGGTCTCATCCATGCAATTGGGACACCAAGAGCCTAAAATCTGAATAATTACTACTTTATTGTTAAATTTTTCATCTTCTAACGATACCAACGTACTATCTAAATTAGGAAAAGAGAAAGTAAGTTGGTCGTACCCCTCTTTCAAATAGGTTAAAGAACCAGCATCAGGTAAGCTGGCATTTTCATCTTTTACAGCTTCCCAAGGCTGAAACCAATGATTACCAGAATGAAAAGTGCCGTTTTTCATGGTATTATCCTCACTAACCTCTGCTGTAAATACAAAAGCATGGCTACCATCGAAACAGGAAAGTTTTAAAATATTTCCATCCATCACACCTTCTAGATAGCGGTAATCTCCTGTAGGTGTTAGAAAAGTTCCTGTAACTTGTAAGCCTTTTTGCTCAAAAACCCCTATTGCAATATCTGGATCACCTACTTCATTTAAAAAATTTACTTGCCAATTACCAGTCACATCGGTAATCGGCTCAGGCTTATCTACAATAAAACGGCGATCATCATCTTTGTAAAGCGTTATTGGTATTATATAGGGTACTTCGTACCAATACCTTGCATGTGTACCTACCAATTTATCTTCTTCGATCTTCAACCTTAAATCAGTATCAAAAGAAAGTAAAGAAATGATAATTGAGTCGTCTTTAAATTCATAGTCGTCAAATGTTAGTACTTCATCACCAATGAGTACATCTACGTAAAGATTTCCATTTTTATCATGTCCAGTTTCAACGATAAATGGAATAGTAGTAGAATCGTTAGGTTGTAAAAGTGCCCGCCAAGTGGCGTCAGGTAAATCTGTTACAGTAGTCGCAGTTTCAGTATTGCTTCTTTGCGCATTGTCACATGCAGTAAGAAAAAGTATCAGTATCAGTATAGTGTTTAGTAGTTTCATTTTAGTTGATTTTTAGGGGAATTAAGCAAAGCAAAACTAGAACATAGATGTAACAGATAAAAATTCCAATAAGTAAAGATATCATTTCAGTCAGATACCAGTAGTTACATTTGTTTCCATATAGAAGATGCTATATCTTTCGAGAAAATGAAATGAATATGAATTTCTCATCATTTCAAATTCAGAAAGAAAAATGAATGAAATTTATGGAAGTTCATAAATGAATTCAAATTTTTTAAACATCCAGAAATTATTTTTTAAACAGATGAAACTGTAAATACCAGTCAGATGAATAAATATTTAATTTGCTTATGTTTTTTGGTAGCAATTGGTTGTAAAGAACAGGCTAAGGAAACAGCTATCGAAAAAAAATCACTTACTCTTTTTAATCCAGCATCCCAAGATGTTGCAAATGCTCCTGTTGTTATTGAACGCACATCTCTTACACAGATAACAGGAGTTATCGATGAAAACACTTTCCCCTTACTAAAAAATAATAAAAATGAAGTGATTCCTTTCCAAGTAGATGATCTTGATTTTGATGGAAAATGGGATGAATATGCTTTTGTAGTTGATATGAAAGCGAAAGATAGTTTAGAACTAGAGGTGGTCTTGAGTACTAAAGACGCAATACCGGCATTTGCACCAAAAACGCATGTGCATTTTGGAAGAAAACCCGATGAAAATACACCAGTCACTCCAATGACTGAGGCAACAATTTATAAAGACCAGCTAACTCCTTATCAGGCTAACCAAATGGATGGACCTGCATGGGAAAATGAGTATGTGGGCTATAGACTATATTTCGACGGTAGAAATATGCGTGACGTATTTGGCAAGCAAAAACCGGAAATAGTACTCCCAAAAGTAGGTTTATCGGAAGATGGGAATCCGGTTGATAACTATCATGTATTAGAAGATTGGGGAAGGGATGTATTGAGTGTGGGAAACTCTATTGGCGCTGGTGGCATAGCACTTTATGAAAATGAGCAGTTAATTAGGTTAGGATTAACGAGACCTGAAACAATAGACAATGTAAATTCTACTACGTACAAACTCATTAATACAGGACCTGTAAGAGGTATATTTTCAGTAAATTATGAAGGATGGCAAGCCGGCGATATTTCACTCAGTGTTGCTAATATTATTTCTATTTGGCAAGGAAGTCACGGGTATAGTAATAAAATAACGGTTACCGGTTTCGAAGGAGAAAAAACCTTGGCAATAGGATTGGTGAATAGCAATAACGACCAACCGGTTATTGAAAAGACATATGCTAATTTACAAGCTGTGCTCACCCACGATAAACAGACTTATGATAAAGAATATTTTTTAGGGCTAGCTTTGCTTGTACCCGATAAGGATTTTTTAGGTTGGGCTGAAGCACCTGACACAGGTAATGTAAATACAGCAACTTATGCTAAAATAAAGGTAAAAGCTGGGAAATCATTTACCTATTATGTATTTTCAGGATGGGAATTACAAGATACTGGTTTTACTAAAAGTAATT
>JBCDJE010000371.1:0-4951 GCA_038748185.1 Bacteroidota bacterium | reverse complement strand
TGCTAAAAAAATTAATAATAAAGAAAGTTTTAGCAATAAAGAAGAGCTTTCCAAAAACAATTTACCTACATTAAAGAAAAGAAAGACCAATGCAGATATTGTACAACCTATTGAAACGAGTCCACGAGCAAAGTCTACGTCATCTGGACTAGGATTTCTATTCGGTATAAATTACAATAGCAACTATATGATAGGGAATGATTTATGGACTGAAGAACAAACTGGGGTTGGATTTACCCAAGGTTTTGGAGGAAATGCATATGCCGAAATAATTGTAGGAGGTGCTTTAGGATTAAAATTTAGCGGGGGGTATTCAATGTGGGGAGTAAGACGTAATACTGAAAGAATTAAAAATGAAATTGTTTTATCAAATATCCCACTAAATGGGGCTCTTAAGATATATTTAACTCCAGGGTTTTATTTGTTTGGGGAAGGAAGTTATAATTTAATGAACGTTAAAAATGAAGTTGATTTTGAAGGTGATGTAAGTACCTTTGAAACCTCAGAAAATCACATCGGTTTTGGAGGTGGGTTGGGTTTTAATTTTAATATCTCTCAATTTATCTTTTCGGTTTCCGGCAGGTATCACATCATAAATGTAGATAATGTTTCAAATCCAGATAATGTTGTTTTCCCATCAGAACAAATACATTTTATGGGATTACAGTTAGCTCTTGCTTTTCCAGCAAAATAAATCATAAAAATGTATAAGTTATTTTTATTATCGGTACTTTATTACTTAAGCTATACTATACAGGCACAAGATATACTATACAGATTTGATGGAAGTTTTGAAAAATGTAAAGTATTAAGTCTTGACCATAGCAAAATTTATTATAAAAAGATCGCTAACATGCAAGGTCCAGCTTATTCTGGGAACTTAGAAAATTTTGCATTTGCTTTTTTTGAAACGGGGTATTATGTAACCTTTCCTCATGTAAATACTAATGGAGTAAATTTTAAAGGGTATATTCCTAAGCCTTACGATATTATTATTACAGCAAACGGTGAGGTGTTTGCTGCTAACATTAATTCAGTTGAAAATAGTATGGTCAGGTACAAAATGATTCAAAATGTTGAAGGCCCTACCTACACCAAAACCTTTCAGAATTTAACAGCACTTATCTATAGTAGCGGAAAACATGCCCTAATCAAATCACCTAAAGATGCTTACGAAATTTTAAAATTGGCCAGGCACAAAATCAATGCTTTGGAAGGAAGTGCAGTAGTTGACGTGATGTCAAATGATGTTAAAATGGTTAACACATCAAATAGAAGT
Organism: Bacteroidota bacterium; assembly: GCA_038748185.1. GTDB lineage: Bacteria > Bacteroidota > Bacteroidia > Cytophagales > Flammeovirgaceae > Chondrinema. The sequence goes on along the minus strand of JBCDJE010000371.1, from coordinate 3,672 downwards.
ACTGACAGTAGTATTAGAAATCATGGTAATAATAGTGATATCAATTTTAATGAATTTAAGGAAAAATCCTTGTCAAAAATTAATGACTTCAGTACTTATCTAGGCATAATAGCTAGCAGACAAACGGATCCTGCTGCTGCAAATAATGCTATTGATTTAGCTATTAGCCTGTTTGTAAATGAAGAATCGATGGTAGAAGTTTCTTCTGCTAAAAGAAAAGAAGTAATATCACATCCTATTAGAGTTTACTTAGGCAGACTAAAACTCTTAAAATATGACAAAATTGAAATAACATGGGCAGATATCAATTATGTAAGTGATTTTAGATTAAGCGATGATGGAAATTATTATGGGACAGTTAGCTTAAAGCAGACCTTTAAAGGGTTTATAGATGGTGAGGAAGTCTACAGTGACATTACAGAGAAGCAAATAGAAGTAGTTTTAAAAGGTTTTGAAAAAGAGGTTGGGGGGAAAGCCACAAAATTATGGGATGTGCTTCTATCAGATATTGGAGTGATGAATACGAGGTCATAAATTTATGAAGTATGGATTACCTTATACTATGTTTCTTTATTACTTATCTTTTGATAGGCCAAGACTTGGTTGCTCAGAACAGTAAATCCGAAAATATTCAATACTATCATGATGGAACATATGCTTATAAAATAAAACAGATTGATGAATTTATAGATCGTTTTAATAATAAGATAAAATATTACAACAAAGGAGCATTTTCCGGTAATGTGGCTCATAAGCATGATAGGAAAAATTTGATTAAGGGCCTTTTTAACAAGGCAAACAAACACTGGAATTTCGATGAACTGAGAGACTTTATCAATTTTGTTACCAATGAGTATCAACCGGTATTTTTAAATTTCTATGATCCGGACTGGTATGCTGAAGTGAGTTGTAAAGTTCAATACAAGGGAAAACCATCTGATTTGAAGCTGATGATGAAAATACAAGTAGCAGAAAACGGGGCATCAAAATGGGTTATAACTGGAGCCAAAGGAGAATTTTTACATTTACCAGAGCCTGAAAAAAAGACTTCAATAAAACCTTCGAACCATAATTTATATTTTAGCAGTCTGAGTAAAGCTTTATCAGATAAAAAGAATTTGAAAAATTATGTCACCTCAGACTATGATGGTGATAAATTAACCATACTTTTTGGAGCATTATCGACTGATAAAATCCAATTAGAGTATATTAAGGCCATTAAGTTTCACTTTTTACAGATTTATGGATGGATTGTCGAAGCGGAATATATCGATAACAGAACTATAAATGCCGGGTGGCTTATTAACGGTTTGATTAAGGCCGATAATTGGGAAAAAAGGCATTACAGGAAAGAAATTTTATTTCTGAGTGAGAAAAATAATAGTATTTACTAATCCAAATGTTAAAAGGAAATGTCTAAACTCATATCTATAGTAAGATATCTTACGATTTTGATATTTCATAGTGTGAATCGGATGAATGTATTAACATTTGTCATATGGGTATTTTTAATTTGTGTTTTAGAAGGAACCTCCTTGCCCATAGCGGCACAAGAGCTAAGTAATCGAGATAAAAAAGAAATAAGGGTTAGGGCAGAATTGCTTGTAAATGAGTTTCAGGAGTTATTAAATCTAATATCTAATACAGATATGTATCCTTCTGAAGTAGAAGAAATCATACAAAATAGTTATTCTAATAGTGCCAATAAACTTTTTTTTGATGATAACGTGATCATTGAAGATGATCTTTTTCCAGATAACCTACATGATAAACAAAGAAAGAACCTCGATGTAAAAACTTACTTAAAAAACTTTGATTTACTATATGAAACCAGTCATTCGCCTTCAGTAGGTTTTTCGGATATACAAGTTTCTAAAGTACAGGAAGGGGAATATGTATTTGTACAAGTTTATTTTAAATCACTCTTTAAAAACAAAAATATTAAATCTGAAACTGCCTATGACATTACAGAAAGAATAGCAGAATTAAAAGCGGTCTATCAAGAAAACGGCAAATGGAAAACAGAGATAGTAAGTATCTCATTCTTTGAACCTAATAATCCTATAACGCTACCAACGAGTGAAGATTTGGCTTTAGACGAAGTTATTAATCATAATCAAACTCCAACTGACAATATGGTTGCCAATAATGAAATAACTGTAGATAACAGGTTCTACTATGCAGAGATAGATGAAAATTTAAAGCAATACAACGACCTCATACAGGAAGCATATGAAGCTTTTAATAGCAACCAATATGCTGAGGCAATGCAAGGTTTTTTGAATGCCAGGATGCTTTACCCGTATAAAGCAGATGCAATTATTATGTTCCGGAAATCTGAAAAACTTCTTAACGAGGCCCTTAAGAAAACTGATGAGGAACACTTTAAAGAACAGAAAAAGGCAGCTGAGAATGAAGAAAGGAAGCGGCATTATCTTAAAGCAAAACAATATTATTTAAAAGCATTAGAATATAAGCCCTCAGAAATTGCTATAAGAAATAGGGTGAACGAATTGGATAAAAAGTTAAGATTAAAAGCAGAGTTAGAAAGTAAATACATAGCAGGAGATTATAAAGGTGCTTTGAAAGATTTTCAACAGGCTTTAAAAAAAGACCCTACTAATCCTGAATATTATTTGAATATTGGCAAGTGTTACTTTCAAATGAGAGATAAGCAAAAGCCTTTTGAAAATTCAAGAGAAGTGAAATTGGCATTCAAAAATTATGATAAAGCGATTGCATTGGATTATAACTATATGGAAGCGTTAGAAGAAAGAGCCTCATTATACAAGTTACTAGGTAAAAAATACAAAGCAATTGCAGATTATACTGGTTTAATTTCAAATGATCCTAAAAATGATCAATATTATAGATTAAGGGCTAATGTTAGGCTTAAGATTGGTGATCGACAAGGTGCTTTAGAAGACTTCACTTTGGCATTACGAAGTAATAGCACAGCATTAAATTTCTACAATAAAGGTGCACTTCTACGGCAAACTTCGCACTTTAATGAGGCTATTTCTTCGTTAGATAGTGCTATCAGTTTAGATAACCATATGGTGAATGCATTTTATGAAAGGGGAATGAGTTTTTTAGCTATTCAAGAAATAGACCTGGCAGCTAATGATTTTTCAACGGCAAAATCTTTAGGACTAGATCATAAAAAGATATTAAGCATTGAGGCGAAAGGGGCAAAGTTCTTGAGTAAAGGACAACAGTATAAAAATAGTAAAGATTATCAAAATGCAATCGAAGCGTTTACAACTTCCTTAAAACTTCACCCAACAAATCAATCTACTTGGTATGAAAGAGGAAATACATTTTCATCATTAGAAATTTTTGATAAGGCTATAGCTGATTATAGCAATGCACTTAAACTGAACGAAAATTACCTAGAAGCCTTAAGAGAAAGGGCCAAAACCTATTTTAAAATCAATTACTTACAAGAAGCAGCACTTGATTATACTGATTTATATGAAAAAGCGAGATCAAATGCTAATAAAACAGAAAATGAGCAGAATAAAGCATTCCAATTATATAAAGCTTATATGATTACAGGATTGTCTGGAGCAGGAAATGTTTATTACGAATTAGGAGAGTATGAAAAGTCAGCTATCTTTTATGAAAGCATTCTAAAATTAAACAATAAAGTAGCTATATATTATAACCTTG
>JBCDJE010000370.1:0-4959 GCA_038748185.1 Bacteroidota bacterium | reverse complement strand
GGAGTATATAAGGAAATGGAGCCACTCTTGTTTAATGAGCCTGTAAAATGGATGCTTAATAGACACATTACCAACTCTTTGGCAGGTGTACCAAGACCACAAATGAAACTTATTACAGAAATCTATGAACGTGAAGGAGTAGCAGGTTATGTGAAAGATTGCTTGAAGCACATATTTTCAAATGTATCAGTAAAAGATAATTACTTCTGGCATGTGTATGTATTTGGAAAGTACAGGGAGGATTGCTGCCCTGAATATTTAAAAGCTGAAAACTTTGAGAAAATTAAGAAGAATATAGACCGAGTGAATACTTATACTACTACTGTTTCTCAGTTTCTTAAAAATAACAAAGATACTTATTCGCACTACATTTTACTTGATCACCAAGATTGGTTAGCAGCGCATGACGTAACTTCCTTGGAAGAGGAATGGGCTTTAATTTTGGCAAATAGCCAACAAGGAACACGCATTTTACAACGATCAGCAGCAAATAAAATAGATTTTTTTCCAAAATTTATTGAAAAACGAGTTAAGTTTGAGGAAGAACATACCAATAGTTGGCATTATAACGATCGTGTAGGCACTTATGGGAGTGTTTACATGGGTTTAGTGCAATAATTATTGGTTTTAATACACGTAAAAGAAGATTTAATAATGACTCAAACTACCATTAATGAAGGGCAGGTGGGTAAAATGCAGGAGTACTACACCTTTCATTCAAAAATTTATGACCTAACCCGTTGGAGTTTTTTATTTGGAAGAAAGCGATTGGTAAAAAGACTGCCTTTTAAAAGAGACGACGACGTAAGCATAATGGAAGTGGGATGTGGTACAGGTTATAATCTCGTTAAATTACATAAGTTCTATCCTAAAGCCCAACTGGTGGGGATTGATGTATCTGCAGAGATGTTACATATTGCCAAAAAAAATACTGCTAAGGCTAAAGCTAACATTGCACTCATACAAGAAGCTTATGGGGATAATACGCTAAAGGTGAATAAATTCGATGCTATTATTTTTTCCTATTCGTTAAGTATGATTAATCCTGCGTGGGAAGAATTAATTAACCATGCATTAGGAAACCTAAAGCGAGGAGGTGTTTTAGCAGTTACTGACTTTCACAATTCAAGGTTTGATTTTTTTAAAAATTGGATGGGCGTAAACCATGTAAAAATGGAAGGGCATTTACTAGATTTTCTCTCAAAAAGGCTACCTGAAAATAATTTTAAAGTTTGCTCAGCTTATGGCGGAATATGGGAGTATTTTACTTTTCAGGGGAAAAAGGCTTAATTTTCTGCTAACTAGAGACCAAATTATAGTTTATCTTATAAATACCTTTGTTCATTCAAAAAATAGAAACCGAAGGCATTGATAGATCCTTTATCAATGTTTATCCTCGTTTTACAATTTGAAGATATATTTCAAAACCTACTAGAATGATGGTAGTTCTACATACTGCTATCATCTGTCAGGCTAAGTACAACTCGGTTTATATCCCGATTCATGAGTATTAAAGCTCGCCTGTAACCAGTGCACTAATTTCTCTTTCGATAAGGGTGGTTTCTATAATCTTCAGGTTCGAGATTATAGTATCTCATCCCCAATTTCCTGAATAAATAATGAAGCGGACTACTACTATAACTTATCTCAAACTCATCCCGTAGAAAACGCAAAATCTTAGTTTCATCATATAATTCTCTGCCTGATCAGTCCTAAGGCTTTTTTTATTCCATTTGCTAGCCCAATCACGAATAGTTCACTTGATAAACACCTGTTCATCTTGAAACTTTTGGACTACTCTTTAGTTCAGAGACTAGCTTTAATACGATCAGCTTAAAATCCAAACTATTGTCCCCATGGCCTTTCATAAGTTGAGCTAGCAATGTTGGTTCTTCTATATTGATCATAGCTTTTTTGATAACTTAGGTATTTCTTACTGCATGAAGCATCAGATTATCTATATAACACTTTATCGGTTGTGTCATAAATACTATGATTTGACAGCTTCTTTGAAGCTGTCATACATGAGTTTACCCGAATTTTGAGGTAAACTTTTAAAAGGAAGAAAGAACCTCTTCGTAGAAATTATTGAAGTAATCTCTACAAAAAAAGCTTAGGCTTATTTATCAGTTCCTAGCCATTCTTGTGCTGATTTATAGCTTTGGAAGGTTTTGATTACATCGGTCTCAATCATTGATTTTTTAGCAGAAATATCGGCAAAGATGCTAGGTGACATTACCCATGCGAATTGTTTCATGCCATACTTAATCATTTTAGGAAAATATTCGTCTTTAACCCATTCTGCCGCTCCATTCCAGGGACCAGATACCTTACTATTATCATTCAATACTTTTGAGGTTTTCAAACCTCTGAATATTTTTATAATTTCATTTCCAGTAGTAATGATTTTTTCAGGACGTTGAAATCCTAGCCAAGTGGTAATGAGAAAATTTCTATGCAAATCATGCTCTATAATTGCATAAGGCTCTTTAATCAGTACTTTTTTGTCTTTCGTCATGTTTAAAATTATTTATAAATAGAGATTTAATTAATACAGAATAGTTTTTTATAATACTGGCAGTCTAAAAATGCCAAATATTATGTACATAGAACTTATTCAATAATGAATTATTTTTTACCAGAGGGAGAAAAAATTATTTTTTTGCTATAAAGCTGGATTCTGAATTGTATATTACTATTTCAGGTGGCGTTGTTGTGTCTTGTTCTGAAATAGGTTTACACAAACTGTTGATGTGAGTGTCCCAGGAATGGGACTGATAACCGGATTATACTTCTTAGTATATACCCAAAAATTCATAGCCTTTCCAAATGGGAGAAAATTTACATCTTTTAGCAGCCGACACCCCGTTGGTGTAACTCCCTTTGAATAAAGTTCGGGTGTAAGTGTTAAAGGAAAAACAAGAGTTAGCCCATTAGCCAATAAAAAAATGAAGGCATTACTTAGTAATTGTACTTGTACTGCCATACAGCATGACCCTGAACTGAAACATTACTACCGACGCAAAAAAGAACAAGGGAAAGAAAAGTGTGTAGCACTTAATGCTGTAAAAGCGAAATTAATCAATAGGGTATTTTCTACATTATCAGCTATAAACCAGTAGACTTCCTGCCACAGTGGACCTTAGGTTTGTGGAACAGATGCTTACCGGGTCTCGTAGGTTGCCTTTCTTAAGATGTGGGTGCAACCGCGGGAGCAACCGTCCCTTTCGATCTCTCCCTTTTTCAAATGCTTTTTCAGTTCCCTGATTTGTTTCTCTTCAGGTGAGAGTGATGGTTTTCAGGTACCAGTGAAAGCCTCCTTCCCGCTCATATATTGCTTTTTCCATTTATACATCAGGTTGGCATCGATACTATATTTCTCTGATAGCGTTTTTGTATTTTGTCTAGAAAGCAGCAGCTCACAAATCATGACTTTAAATCGCACCTCGACGGGTCTTTGTCATACGTTTTTTAATACCTCTAATAAAGTTAAAGAGACTGTTTCAAATGTAAAAACTTCAATATCTGAATTGACAAAATCGTTTGATTTGAGTAAAGAGGATACTACTCCAGTTATTACATGAAGTGATTTAGAAGACTGTCAAGGGGATTGATAGCGAACTGCACCTAGAAAGAGTGCTTTTCTTCATCTTATTGATAGTGGAGACGATGACATGATGGTTGAGATTTAGCAAGGTTTCTGCATTCAAAAGCGCTTATTTTTATACTTTTGAAGATACATAAGATAAGCCAATTTTGAATTTGAAAATCTTGCAACATGGAGGTAAGCTATTATTTATTAGATGTTTTTACAAGTCAAAAATTTGGAGGTAACCAATTAGCTGTTTTTACAGACGCAACCCCCATTCCTGAAGGCATACTTCAACAAATTGCCAGAGAACTCAATTTGTCCGAAACAGTTTTTATCTATCCACCGGAAACTAATCAAGGTGATTATAAGATGAGAATTTTCACACCTGATAAAGAAATGGTAACTGCTGGACATCCTACTATTGGTACTGCTCACCTATTATTGAACGAATTAAATTGGTCCTATAAAAAGAATGGAGAGTTATTACTTGAACAAAAAATTGGCTCTATTCCCGTAAGTTTTGACAAAGATGGAAATAAGTGTACCCAGATTACTATGCAACAACCTAATCCCGTTTATGGTAATTTAATACAGAAAAGAGGGATGATTGCTGAAATACTCTCTATTTCTGAAAATGACTTAATGCCTTCATTGCCTATACAATGTATTTCTTGTGGCAATAATTTTATGTACATACCTGTGGCTTCATTAGAGGTTTTATCTCAGATAAAAATAAGAATCGATTTATTGGAAGCTAGGGTAAACATATTAGAAACACCAGCATTATATGTTTTTACAACTAAGACCAATAGTGAAGCAACTACCAGAGGAAGAATGTTTGCACCTACTTGGGGGGTATATGAAGACCCGGCAACCGGAAGTGCCAGTGGACCTTTAGGTTGTTATTTGGTAAGACATAATTTAAATGATGGAGAAAATATTTTATGTGAGCAAGGTTTTGAAATGGGGAGACCTAGTCATATTCGTGTAAAGATTGGGCATACCAATGAAATGATTAATAAAGTATTGGTTGGAGGGGAAGCTGTATTGATGGGTAAGGGAATGTTTTTTATTTGATGATTTAATAATGATTAGAAAATATATCCAGAAACCTTATTTTCTGCTAAAGTTTATTGATCTAAAAAAGCCCCTAAAAAGGCTAATTTTGCACAAAAAATAGCAAACCTATTTTAATCAATTTTTTTTTAAAAAAAATCATAAAAATGTTTGATGTGTTTTAAACAAAAATGGTTACTTTTACTTATATAATGGTATAAGCAGCCTATATAATTAACTAACTTATTGCATCATTCTACAAAAACTATCCTATTTCTTTATAACACTATTTTTTCTATACTATCTCGTTT
>JBCDJE010000369.1:0-4973 GCA_038748185.1 Bacteroidota bacterium | reverse complement strand
GTGGTTGTGGGCTGCATAAAGATATAGCACGATCGTTGAAAATTCAACACAAAGTATTCATTAAAATCTTATTTTTTCTTTCATGTAATAGTTTTTTTCTATCAGGCTAATGATTCATATAGTTAAGAGGCCTTACTTCCCTACTGATTCTGTAGAATTAAATGAATAACAGTTCAAAATATGATAGGACTAGGTATAAAGAAAACTTATTTTATTTCGAAGTATGTAGGTAGAGTGTAAATTTAATACCCGCAACTGGTTGATTAAAGCCACCATCAATAATACTAGGTTTTATCCCAGCTGATAAATCTTCATTTACATTAAACCTTCTTAAATGCGAATCAACTACTGAATCGGCTATAGTTAAACCGTACCACAAAAAAGTGAGTATAACATTAAAGTCTCTATCTCTGCGGAAACTATCTCTGCCTCGTCTAAGTTGGTCTGATGTTCGGTTAACAAGCCTTTCATCATCAGTATTTGTACTATCATCACCATCTTCAGCGAGTGCTAATGCATTCTTAAACAGTGTATAACGTACATGGTTGAAATCAATCAATGAAGCAAAGACTACAAAACCTCCATAAGCAAGTGGTACTTTCCAATATTTCTTATTGTAGATCTGTCCAAAACCTGGCAATGTTGCTGCGAGTAGTGCTACTTTTGTAGGTGAGTTTAATTTTAAAACATTTTCATCCTGTAAATCAATGTCATTAAACTCAGTGTTATCTGAGCGCTCTAAGGTAGCGTTTTGTTTGATTTCTTTATTTTCTTCAGATGGTTTACTTAAGGAATCAACTTGGGCAAAAAGCTGAGTTTTAAGAAAAAGGCAAACAATAAATAAAAGACTTTTTTTTACTGAAAACATATTGCATTCATAAAAAAATAAAAATACTATTCTATTCCAACATGCTAACTAACATTTACACCTTCTTTTACATTCCCAATAGTTCTAATATTCTATTAAGATCATCTACAGAATGAAATGGAATTTTTATTTCGCCTTTTTCTTTTCCTTTAGTTTGGATATTAATTTTGGTACTAAATTGTGACGATAATTTTGATTGCAATTGCTTAATTTCTTGATCAAACTCAGAATATGTAGGTTTCTCAGGCTTGGCTTTCCCTTCTCTAAATTCACGACCAAGTGCTTCTACTTTTCTTACAGAAAGACCTTCATTCTTTATCTTTTGGAGTATTAAAAGTTGTTGTTCTACATTCTCAAAGTTCACTAACTCTTTAGCATGTCCCATACTTATTTCGCCATCTCGCAGTGCCACCTTAACATCATCGGGTAGTTTTAATAATCTTAAATAATTAGTAACTGTCGTTCTCTTCTTTCCTACCCTCTCACCCAATTCTTCCTGTTTAAGATTGAACTCTGAGATTAAACGTGAATAACTATTAGCAATTTCTATCGGATTTAGGTTTTCACGTTGGATATTTTCTATCAATGCCATTTCATGCATCTGCTGGTCGTTAGCAGTGCGTACATAAGCAGGTATTTCCTTTAACCCAGCATTTTTAGAAGCTTGCCAGCGTCTCTCTCCCGATATAATTTGGTATTCATTTTCGGAAAGTTTTCTAACAGTAATAGGCTGAATAATTCCATGCTCTTTAATAGAACCTTCAAGCTCTTTAAGTGCTTCATTGTCAAAATCCTCTCTTGGTTGAAAAGGGTTTGCCTCAATTTGGTCAACAGGAACTTTAAAAATATCAGCAGGACTTTTTGGAGCAGCTTCTTGATTATCAGAAATATCTGATAACAATGAGCCAAGTCCCTTTCCTAAAGATTGTCTCTTTTTTAGCGTTTTCTTCTGATCAGCCATGTCTGTTTCCTGTTTAGTAAATTTAGATAAAGTGTAACCTATTTATTTACTGATGCTATTCTTTTCCAATATTTCCTGTGCTAAATTTAAATAACTCACAGTTCCTTTGCTTTCAGCATCATGAGCTATTGCAGGTAAACCAAAACTAGGTGCTTCACTTAATTTTATATTTCTTGGAACAATCGTTTTGAATGCCAGCTCATGAAAATGCTTATTAACGTCTTCAACTACCAAGTTAGAAAGCCTAAGCCGAACATCAAACATGGTGAGTAATATCCCCTCAATTACTAAATCAGTATTTAACCTTGTCTGAATAATTTTAATAGTTGAGAGTAATTTACCCAAACCTTCCAGTGCATAATACTCGCATTGTACAGGAATAATTACTGAATCAGCTGCGGTCAATGAATTAACAGTAATTAAACCAAGTGAAGGCGAACAATCAATAATAATAAAATCGTAATCATCTTTAATAGACATCAAGGCATCCCGCATTCTTTTTTCTCGCCCTTCGATATCAATCATTTCAACTTCTGCCCCAACTAAATCGATATGTGATGGTATAATGTCAAGATAATCAAATTCTGATGGATGTATTACCTTTTTCGCAGGAGTTCCATCTACCATAGAATTATAAATAGTAGGTCTTTCCTGTTTAGGATCAAGACCTAAGCCTGAGGTAGAGTTTGCCTGTGGATCGGCATCTACTATTAAAGCGTTATATTCTAAAGCAGCAAAGCTAGCTGCTAAATTAACAGCTGTAGTCGTTTTTCCGACTCCTCCCTTTTGATTGGCTACAGCAATAATTTTTCCCATATGTTATGTAAATATATACAGCGATCCTACCTAAAAACAGGTATTACGGTATTGATTTTATAATCTAATGTACTTCAGACAAATAATAAAAACTTCTCACACACTTCTAAAAAGTAGTTTTTGTAGTAAAAACTATCATCAAAAAGACAAATATAAAAAGAACAATAAAAGTAAGTGGCTCACTAAGCTGAAAAGCTTCCCGTTTAATTGGAAAGTAAAAACAGCAGCAAAAACTATCGGCAAATATAACCGAATATACCATAAATACTAAAGTTATGATAAGACAAATTGGGGTTCTGGTAGTATTGATATTGAGCCTTTCAGCTTGTGATAGCTGGTATAACAATAGAACAGAAAGTAATGAGCAGACACCCAAGATATTTAGATATAACCAACACGAAGGATTAAGCTCGCTAGATCCCTTACAGGCAAAAAATCAGGCTAATATATGGGTAATTTCTCAAATTTTTAATGGGCTTTTTGAGTTTACTGAAGATCTTTCAATTAATCCATGTATTGCTAAATCTTGGTCTATTTCAGACGAAGGGAAACTTTATATAATTGATATAAGAGATGATATTTATTTTCACGACAGCCCTGCCTTTAGAAATGGAAAAGGAAGATTAGTCACAGCTTATGACTTTGAATATAGCTTTAAACGATTACTTGATCCTACAACCGGTAGCACTGGTAGTTGGATTTTTAGTGATAAGCTAGAAAGAGATGCATCAGGAGAATACTCTGACGAAAGCATTAAGGCAGTGGATAAGTTTCGCTTAAAAATTAGACTGAACAAAGCAATCCCTTCATTTTTACAAATACTTGCTATGCCTTATGCTTTTGTAGTCCCTGAAGAAGCTATAAATTACTATGGGAAAGATTTTGCAAGAAACCCCGTAGGTACTGGGCCATTTACTTTAAATCCTGAGGAATGGGATGAAGGAACAAGTTTGATATTAAGAAAAAATAATAACTACTGGCGTAAAGACAATAACTTTAAACAACTACCTTATCTCGATGTTGTACAAATCTCATTTATCGCAGATAAAACCCAAGAATATCTTACTTTTTTGCAGGGTAAATTCGATTTTATTGCAGGAATTGATGGAAATACCATTGAACATATTTTAAATAAGGATGGCTCTGTAAAAGCAAGTATACTAGAGAGGTTTAAAGTGCAAAAAATGCCTTATCTCAACACAGAGTACATAGGCTTTCAGCTCAATTCATTAAAGTATGAAAATAAAAATCATCCTTTATTAAATGTTAAAGTACGGAAAGCTCTCAGCTATGCTATTAACAGAAAAGAGTTAGTATCCTTTCTTAGAAATAACTTAGGTATTGCCGGAACAGAAGGCTTCGTACCATTTGCTTTACCCGCGCACAATAAGGGTTCTGTAAAAGGTTATCACTTCGATGAGAAAAAAGCCAAAGCACTTTTAGCTGAAGCAGGCTATCCCGAAGGAAAAAACTTTCCTAAAATTACTTTATATACAAATCCTGTGTATAGCCTAATGATTGAATATCTGCAAAGACAGTGGAAAAAAGTATTAAATGTTGATGTTGATATTGCTTTAAATACTTTTATAAAACATCAAGAACTTATTGATAATGGGCAAGTAAAACTTTTTAGAGGAGCTTGGTTAGGGGATTACCCTGATGAGGAAAATTACCTAACATGCTTTTACAGCGAAAATTTCTCTCCCCACGGGCCAAACAAAACCCACTACAATAACCCCGAATTTGACAAATTGTACCAAGCCGTTCAGCATGAACAAAATTCATGGAAAAGGTTCGAGTTATTCCATCAAATGGAACAACTCGTACTCGACGATTGTGCTGTAATTGTTTTATTTTACGATGAAGTATTAAGGATAATGAATAAAAAAGTAGTAGGGCTTACTCCTAATTCAATGAATTACTTAAAGCTAGAGCGAGTAGATTTCGAAAAAATCTTGCAGGAAATTCAGTAGAAAAATGCGTCAGAAGCTGCCGCTGCAAAAGTTTTTTATAGTTTGAGTTCAACAGAAAATTAGAAATAGAAACTAACAATAAATTAAGTTGCAAGATATAATATTGATGAATCAGTAAAATTCTTTGTTAAGAAAACAACAGATCACCACAGTTAACAGCTATTTTTACTTTTAAGCTTAACTATCACAAAATCAAAAGAACTCACAACATATCATCAAATAAATACACCTTATTATACAGCTCCTTTCTCAAGGTATTTCCTTTTGAGTGAAAACTACATTTTATCACGCATTTAGCGTATTTTCAACAATTAACGTAAGTTTACTATAATAAACTTACGGAGCGTTATCTCCT
>JBCDJE010000368.1:0-4980 GCA_038748185.1 Bacteroidota bacterium | reverse complement strand
TCAAAAAATAGATTACTACTCTATCAAATTGTTTGAAATTGATTTCTTTTGTATAATTCATTTTTTACTATGAATGCGAGAATAATGGAAAAAGAAGAAATTATAGCAGTGCAACGTTCTTGGCAATTAATTATGAACCACATGAACGAAATTGGGGAAAAGTTTTATGATAATCTTTTCGAAGAAGAACCGGTATTAGAAACACTATTTCGCAATGATAAAAAAGAACAAGCAGGTAAATTGATGCAGCTTATAGGACTGGCGGTTACCAAGCTTCATTTGAAAGCACCCGATGCACCGATTGACAGAGTAGGTAAAAGACATGTAGCTTATGGTGTAAAACCTGAATATTTCCCGAAATTTGGAGAAGTATTAATTAAAACCTTTGCCGATTCTCTGAAAGATGAGTGGTCACCAGAGCTAGAAAGTGCTTGGCAAAAAGCTTATGCAAACCTTTCAGCGATGATGATAGAGTCTGGGTATGGAAAACAAGAATGATAAACATAGTCCATTTATGCGCTTACGACAATAAATATGCATAAAGTAAAAGAAAAAGCTTCTGCAAAGCTTATTCCAGTCGAAGATATTGTAAAAGCGCAAATTCGCTTGAAACATGTTGTACAGCGTACTCCTTTAATAAAAAACTATAACCTTTCCGAACGGTATGAGGCGAATATCTTTTTTAAAAGAGAAGACCTACAATTGGTGCGTTCTTACAAAATTAGAGGAGCGTTCAATAAGATAAGCGGGCTCACAGAAAATGAGAAAAAAAAAGGAATTGTTTGTGCAAGTGCCGGAAACCATGCACAAGGTGTTGCTCTAGCTTGTAGTGAAATGGGTATTAAGGGTAAAATTTTCATGCCTATACCCACACCAAACCAAAAAGTGAGGCAGGTAAAAATGTTTGGCAAAGAATATATAGATATTGTACTTGTTGGCGATACTTTTGACGATTCGTATGCTGAGGCGTTAAAATTCAAAGAAGAAACCAATACACCTTTTATTCATCCATTTAACGATTTAAAAGTAATTGAAGGACAAGGCACTGTTGGTCTTGAAATTTTAGAAGACAGCCAGGTACCTATCGATTTCCTCTTCGTACCTGTTGGTGGTGGCGGACTAATAGCTGGTACCGGAAGCTATTTTAAACAGATTAGCCCGGAAACAAAACTTATCGGTGTGGAACCTAAAGGGGCGCCAGCAATGAAAAAAGCTTTAGAGGTAGGAAAAAACATTGTCTTAGATAAGATTGATAAATTTGTAGATGGGGCAGCTGTGAAACAAGTGGGCAGTATTACTTTTGAAATCTGTTCAGAGATTTTAGATGATGTAGTACTCATTCCTGAGGGCAAAGTATGTACTTCAATTTTACAGCTTTACAATGAAGAAGCCATTGTTGTAGAGCCTGCCGGAGTGTTAAGTATTTCAGCACTTGATTTTTACAAAAACCAAATAAAAGGTAAAAATGTAGTTTGTATTGTCAGTGGAAGTAATAATGATATTACACGAATGGAAGAGATCAAAGAAAAGTCTCTTCTGTACGAAGGTCTCAAACACTACTTTATTATTCGTTTTCCTCAGCGTGCAGGAGCCTTAAGAGAATTTGTAGTAAATATTATTGGAGAGACTGATGACATCACTCACTTTGAATATACCAAAAAAGTAAATCGTGAAAGAGGGCCTGCTTTGGTGGGTATAGAGGTGAAGAAAAAAGAAGATTATCAAAAACTAATTGAAAGGATGGATAAAAATGGTTTTAGTTACCAACTACTTAATGAGAAAGCCGATCTTTTTAATTTCATAGTATAAAATTTTACCAACTACCTTCACTCACCACATAATCTATACTTATTTTCGAGACATAACTAGAAATAAATTCATTTTCTATTATAAAAAAGCAGTAGTTAAAAACTCCAATATTTCATTTTTCCTTCTATTGAGAAGAAACTAAGAAGCTTTCACCCTAATAAACTAGCATGAAAAAAATTACATTGTTCACTTTATTATTTTCTATGCTCATTGCTTGTGAAAATCGACAAAACAAGAGTAAAACTACACATCAAGAAAATACGAAAGCAATAGAAAAATCTAAAGTACTTTCTACTGAAGAGATTAATGAAATATTAAAAAGTGAAGCTAAAATAAAAATAGATTCTGTAGGCATTTTATTGTATGATAAATTTTTTGAGCTAGATGCAGTAGGTCCTTATCAGGTGTTATCAGGTATGATGGGCACAAAAGTTTTTTATGTAGCACCAAAAAAGGGTATTATTACTGGTAGTTCTGGAATGCAAATCAATGTAGAACATACTATTGATGAAATTGAGCAGCTTGATATACTACTAATACCCGGAGGGACAGTAGGAACAGTTGCAGCAGCTGAAAATGAGGAAATTATAAATTGGATCAAGAAAATTGATGAACAAAGTATTTTTACTACCAGCGTATGTACAGGAGCCTGGATATTGGGAGAAGCAGGCTTACTGAAAAACAAGAAAGCAACAACTAATTGGTACCGAGCTAAAGAAAAACTTGCAAAATACAATGTATTATTTATAGATGAAAGATGGGTAAATGATGGTAAATACTGGACATCGGCTGGTGTTTCAGCAGGGATTGATATGAGTCTGGCTTTAGTTGCGGAAATAAGAGGAGAAACTTATGCAAAATTACTTATGCTTAACTTAGAATATGACCCCGAACCTCCTTTTGAAGGTGGCTCTGTAAGTAATACTAACGTCGGACTAGTAAACTATCTTACAGCAATGTATGATGGTGTACTGGAAAAGAATTAACAAAATCACTATGCTATTAGAGTTTGAAATTATTTGGTTTACCCTTCTTATTTTCATTACTAGTTTAAACCTGTTAGCTCAAGCAAATTACATTACTCTATCTGGGAGATTATTCTTATTTCTTTTACCTGTAAAAAACTTTTTTAAAAGTTCTTCTATTTTGGTTATAGTATTTTTTGTACTAACATCATGCTCATTCTCAACCAGTAACAACAAATCAACAATTTCTTCTACTAACTCAAAGCATGATTCTTTATTGGCCGCTCAACAAGAAGCTAACAAATCAACTAAATCCGATGAAGAAGCTAATTGGCAAAATTACCAAGATTCTTTAAGAAATACTCTATTAAACTCAAAACCCAATAAATTGCTTAAAACAAGCATTCTACAGGAAGTATACATTAGAGGACTTTTGCAAGATCTAAATGGCGTTTTACAATTTACCTTACCCTTCAACCTGCATAGCTTTGACTGTAGCGCTCCCGATTGCTATTCAACTGAGATTAGTTTTCATTTTAGAATGGACGATGAACTTCTATTCCCTAAAGAGCTACCTTTTACAATTAATGAATACGGTTGTGTTGATGAAGAAACAAATATTACAAGCACTTTCTTATTAACCGAACTGGAAGATAATTATATAAATTATTATTCCCCATCTGAAAGGAGCAATCTTATCATATTTAAAACTGACAAACAAAAATCATTTGTGTACTATTTTGTAGAAGTCGAACAAGGCTCAATTACTGGTAATGATGTAAACAGGTTACTTAATGAATATGAGGAAGATCCAGAGGCAAATGCTCCTTACAGAATTACTACCATGTGTATTTTAGATTATAAAATATTTTTGGATGAATAATTAATTTATGGGAGAGCTTTCAATTTGATTTTCTTCCTCTAGAAGTATAGCAGTGATAAAAATAGTCATTAATTTTATTAAGCATCAATAACTTTCACAGTGCCAAAGAAATTTAATAACCAGCTTGATATTACTTCATTTTAAAACAACATTTGTAAAGCCTCAATAAATGACGAAAATTTCAAAGATATTTACTTACATTGTAATCTTTTCTTATGCTCTGCCGTATAGCTTAATGAAATACCTATGTAAGATTTGAATTTTTATTCCATTTTTTTCCTCTTATAGAAAAAAAATACAGCATGATAATGAATACTAAGCAAGTAACCAGACTGCTTTTACTTCTAATTGGCATCTCATGGGGAACAAACTCTATAGCCCAAGACCAACCGGGTGATTATGCTACTATTTTTATTTATCGACCAAAATCAACTTTAACCGGTATCATGCGCCAAACGGTTAAGATAAATGGGGCGGAAATTGGTTGGCTAAGAAACGGATCTCGCATGCGTTATACAATCTACACAACCGGCATGACAAAAATTGATTTGGATAACTATATGTATATCCTGGGTACACCACAACGCGAGCGAGGAGCAGATATTAAAACACTCATAGATGTTAAGCCTGGAGAAACTTACTTTATGCGAATTCAACTAAACATCGATGGTGCAGGACCGGGCTATAGCTTTGTAAGTAAATCATTGGGAGAAAGTGAGTATCTAGATCACAAACTATTTAAGCTAAGCTATCCTGAGATAATAAGAGTAGAAGATATTTCTGCCTTATATGCGCAGCAATCAGAAGAATCTATTCATGAATACAAGCAAGAAAGAGATTTTACAATTGGTAATGCAAAAGAAAAGATTACGAAGTATGTTCAACAAAAAATGGATACTTGGCAAGAAAGAGGGCGTTATGAAAAATCGGCTGAATATACACAAAGAGTGAATGAAGAAACCAGAGAATTTAAGGTGCAAGAATTTACTGATGAAGCTATTCAAAAATTTGCAATGGAAAGTTTAGTAACCGAAGGTGCATTAATTGATTATGATCCTGATAACGAAACTTTTAGAATAAAAATGGATGGTTTCGCTCCTTTCTATTTGAATGTTCTAAGTGATGAAGCGCCTAGTTTTGATACTAACTTTCAGCAGGTAGATTTTCAAGAAGAAGTTTTTACATTGGTTAATGACAACACTTTTGCTTTTTTATCAGTAGAGGTTTTTAACCCTGTAAATAACAAATTGTACGTGTACAATAATGAAGAATCTATTGCTTTTAATCCGGCAGGATTAGATTTAAAATATGAACCCATTGAAC
>JBCDJE010000367.1:0-4997 GCA_038748185.1 Bacteroidota bacterium | reverse complement strand
TAACGATCCATTTTGTGCCTTTTGATCTTCTTTGTGCCAAGCGATCTGTTTTGAGCTGTAACGATCCATTTTGTGCCTTTTGATCTACTTTGTGCCAAGCGAACTGTTTTGAGTTCTAACGATCCATTTTTTGCCTTTCCATTTATAAATTTATACTAAGCAACTTTATCTCATTTTTAGATTTAATAGAATAGCTGAAGGCAATAAGTCAATGTGTTAGTATTGAAATTTAATTACAGTATGCTTTAGAAAACTATGGAATAAATTATAAATTCAATTAATTTCGCAGTTTACCTAATTATGGAATTTCAATTCAAAGCCAAAACCAATTGCATTATGGCAGGACACAGTAAATGGGCCAATATAAAACACCGAAAAGGGGCCCAAGATGCTAAGAGAGGAAAGATATTTACCAAACTAATCAAAGAAATTACTGTTGCCTCAAAAGAGGGAGGACCAGATACAGATTCAAACCCACGATTAAGGCTAGCTATACAAAATGCTAAAGGGCAAAATATGCCTAAAGATACTATCGAAAGAGCTGTTAATAAAGGACAAGGCAGTGATGCAGCTAATTATGAAGAACTTACTTATGAGGGCTATGCTGCAAACGGGGTTGCAGTATTTGTAGAATGCTCCACTGACAATATCAACCGAACTGTTTCTAATGTGCGCGCTATTTTCACTAAAAATGGAGGCAGTTTGGGAAAAAATGGCTCTGTAGAATTTTTATTTGATAGAAAAGGGGTATTTAATTTTACCGTTCCTGAAAATTTGGATATGGAAGAATTGGAGCTAGAATTAATTGATGGAGGTGCCGACGAAATGGAATCTGATGAAGGAAGGATTACAGTTACTTGTGCAATGGAAGAATTTGGCAGTTTACAGAGTAAATTGGATAGCCTGAATATAGAGCCAGAAACCGCAGAGTTGCAACGCATCCCAACTACTACCGTCACACTTGATAATGAAGGTTTTCAAAAAGTGATGAAAGCGATAGATTTACTCGAAGATGACGATGATGTTCAGAAAGTTTTTCACAACTTAGAGGTTACAGAAGAGCAGATGACACTACTTTAAATTTGATAGAATTTTTCAAATTAAAGTAGCTTTTTTGCAAAAAAAGGTTCATAATTTTTTAAAGAAATATTATAGACGCTTGTTTTAAGATTTTAGTAGGTTTAGTTAAACTCAAAAAAACACAACAAGCAAATAGCGAATTAAACACCATGATCTTATCTGACAAACAAATCTCTGAAGAGATTAAAAAAAATAACATTCTTATCGAACCTTTTGATCCGAAATGTTTAGGTACAAACTCTTATGATGTACATTTGGGAAAGTATCTTGCCATTTATAAAGATAAAATCTTAGATGCCAAAAAACACAATGAGATTGAAGTCTTTGAAATTCCCGATGATGGATTCGTTCTACAACCAAGCACCCTGTATCTTGGCGTGACAAAAGAATATACAGAAACACTTGCCCATGTGCCTTTTCTCGAAGGTAAATCTAGTGTAGGTAGACTTGGTATAGATATACATGCCACTGCTGGTAAGGGTGATGTTGGCTTCTGCAATACCTGGACACTAGAAATTTCCGTTACTCAGCCTGTTAAAATTTATTACAATATGCCTGTTGGTCAGCTTATTTATTTTAAAGTGGATGGAGATATACAGAATTACTATAATATAAAAAGAAGTGCAAAATACAACAATCGTACAGTAAAGCCTGTTGAATCAATGATGTGGAAAAATGACTTTTAACAAAAGTTTATATCCAAAGCTAACATAGGTTCCTACCCTACCTTTAAAATATAACCTTAGCGCTTTATGTAGAGATAAAAGAGATTTGTTAGACAAATCCTCAATTCAAACCCAATTAATCCCTTTTTTTAACTTTTGTATTGTGGCTTCTTCTCGGCTTCCTTTTTCTACTTGGTGGTTGTATTTCCAATTTGCGACTGGTGGAAGACTCATTAAAATAGACTCTGTTCTACCATCGGTATCAAGTCCAAATTTAGTCCCTTTATCCCATACCAAATTAAATTCCACATACCTCCCTCTTCGAAGCATTTGCCAACTTTTATGTTTTTCGTTGAAAGGTAAATCTTTATTTTTTTGCATAAAGTAGGTATAAATGGGAGCAAAAATACTTCCGACTGCCTGTACAAAATGGAAACGGTTTTCAAAACTATGTGCTTCATCTTCACTTAATCTATCGAAAAATATACCTCCTACTCCCCTAGTTTCTTTTCGATGTTTGAGATAGAAGTAGTCATCAGCCCAGGTTTTAAACTTAGGATAATAAGTTGGATCGTACTTATCACAGACTTCTTTTAACTGAGTATGGAAATATTGAGCATCAGCGTCATCTATATAATGTGGTGTTAAATCTATTCCGCCACCAAACCAACTTGTTTTCTCGCCAGATTCACCTTTCACTTCAAAATATCGCACATTCATGTGGATAATAGGTACCATTGGATTGTGAGGATGCAACACAATAGAAACTCCCGTTGCTAAAAAATTACCTTGAGGTACTTTAAGGGCTTTACTAATTTTTTCAGGCATTTTACCATGTACAGCAGAAAAATTTACTCCTCCTTTTTCTATTACTAAACCATTTTCAATTGCTCTTGAGCGCCCACCTCCACCTCCTTCTCTTTCCCACAAGTCTTCAATAAACTTTCCTTTACCATCTGCGTCTTCAAGAGCTTTACAGATTTTTTGTTGTAGTTGTTGAAACCACTTTATAATCTCATCACTTCTTTCCATAAAAAAATTATTTCCAAAATTTTTAAGCCTTATTTACTAGATGATAAAATCTAATAACTTATTTACTTGATTGATAGGCAACCTGCTCTACTTTAATTACTAAAGAATTCGGCCATTTGTAGTTGTTATAAATACGCTGCGCTCGCATGATACTCACTAATAAACCTTTATCGGTTGGAACGCAAAAAGGCTCAGGGTTCTCATCAGGATGGTAATTTAATGTTTTACCGGCATGTCCAAGTATACTAACTTTCGTTTTCTCATTTCCTTTAAGGCATTTTATTAAGAATTCTTTTCTTTCACCATGTGCCAATACTTCATCAGTTAAAAATGCGTAAACAGTTGTTGGAGTCTCACTAGACTTTACAAACCAAAAGTTTTCTTCTTTTATTATTTCGAAAGGTGAAGTACCATAAATAGCTTCTCTGTTAATGAAATTCCAAAGTGCTACTTCCCTCAATCTGTTTTCTTGTTCTATTGGCAATTCTCCATAAGGATCAGGACCTACATTTAACAGTAAGTTTCCTCCTTTTGCCCTAGTCTCTACAAGCATATTTATAATTTCTGTTCCACTCTTATAGTCTTCGTTGCTTGGTTTAAATTGCCATTGGCTTCCCATAGTAAAACAGGCTTCCCAAGGACCAGGAATAGGTGAATTAGGGAGCTTCTGCTCAGGAGTCTCCATTCCACCTCTAGTTACTAAAAGATCGGGATCGATGTCCCACGCATGTACAGCTAATAGATTACTTTCTTCATACATTCCATCGATAAAGAGAATGTCTATTTTACCGTACTGTGTTAGTAATTCTTTTAGCTGCTTTTTGTCATAATCCATCAACTCAGGATTTTTACTAATAAATACTTTTTCATCGAGCCTACTTATTGGCAGACCTTGTTTATGAAGGAAATAGAAATCGTCTGGGGAAAAATAAAGTCCTATAGCTATACCTTGTTTTCTAAAAGCAGCAATAATTTCTTTAGTTGCATCTCTGCCAAAGGGAGTATTCATAATACTAAAATCAGTAGTTTTAGTATCATACATACAAAATCCGGAATGATGCTTAGCAGTAAATACTACATACTTCATCCCTGCCAATTTAGCTACAGAGGCCCAAGCATCAGGATCAAATTTTTTCGGATTAAAAGAAGTCGGTAATTCTTCTATATAGCGGTTAATATATTTTTCATCAGCACCAACTAACGAATGGCTTATTACCGAACCTAATTGCGCGTCTACACTCCAGTGAATAAACATTCCAAATGCCAACGAAGAAAACCATGCTTCTCTTTCAGGTTTATTGCGTTTTACTTTATTAATCTGAGCATTAGCACTGAATAGAAATAATTGTCCTATTAAAAAACCTAATAATAAAAATTTGAATTTCATAAGTTAAAAAGATTACATATGCAAAGCTCCACGAATATCTATAAAAGAGTTGTAATGTTTTAAAAATATACAAACTGAGAAGAAATCCTTACATATCTTTGCCGAATTCAAAAAATTAATATCCCAATTTTATGCAGGAAGAACTGGAGCTACAACAACGCTATGTGATCTTCGCACTTTTGCTCATTTTAACAGGACTATTTCTTAATATGGGTATTCACCCACTGTACCATGAAGAACCTAGAAGGGCTATGATTGCCTGGGAAATGTTGCAACATCATCAATGGTTTACTCCTACTGTTACCGGAGAATTTTATTATAAAAAACCTGCTGCTTATAGCTGGCTAATAGCCTTATCGTATAGTCTGTTTGGTGTAAATGAATTTAGTACACGTTTGTTTTCTCAGTTAGCATTTATAGGGATTGCTTATTTAGGCTTTATTGCTGGAAGAAAATATGTAAACACTAATTTCGGCATTTGGAATGCCCTACTTGTACTATCCTGTGTGGATGTTATATTTTATTTTAGTGTAACAGGCGGAGAAATTGATCTGGTATTTTCCTTTCTTATAGTATTGATGGTATATATACTTTTTCATTTCTATGAAAAGAAGCAATACCTAGCTATGTTTAGCTTAAGTTATGCAATAGCAGCAATAGCAACGCTTACTAAAGCCTTACCAGCAATTGCTTTTATTGGATTTTCAGTACTGGTTTTATTGTATTATCATAAAGACTTCAAGAGAATATTTTCGGGTGCACATTTAGCCGGAATTCTTATCTACTTCCTTATTACTTTTAACATGAATGTAGAAATATGTTGATGTAATAAG
>JBCDJE010000366.1:0-5010 GCA_038748185.1 Bacteroidota bacterium | reverse complement strand
TAAGTTATTTTACTGGTTTGGTAAACAACTACTTGAGGTACATAAAACATCGCAGTTTCTAATGTAGCAGTACCGGAGGTTACGATAGCTGCTTCAGCATATGAAAGTAAATTATACGTTTGATCGAAAATTACTGAGATATTTTTTTCTTTAGCTGACTGATATACTGCTTCAGGTAGTTGTGATACCCCAGCAATTACAAACTGGTAAGTAGGAAAGCGTTTTTGCAATGCCAAAGTTTTATGTAGGATATTTGTAACTTCTTGCTTCCTACTACCAGGAAGAATGGCAATAATTGGCTTTTGTATTAATTGATTTTTCTCTAGAAAGTTCTTATCGGGCTTAAAATTGCTTACAGCATCTAAAACAGGATTGCCAACATAATCTACATTATTGTAATCAAATTTTTTGTAAAACTCTTTCTCGAAATACATGATGGCAAAAAGCCTATCTACATACTTTTTTATTTTTAGCGCCCTTTTTTGTCCCCAAGCCCATAATTTAGGAGAAATATAGTAATAAACAGTAAAACCAGCTCCCTTAGCGAAACGGGCAATTCTAAGATTAAAACCGGCATAATCAACTAAAATTACAACATCTGGTTGCCAGGCAGCAATATCCTTTTTGCAAAGTTTAATAAAGCCTGAAATTTTGTGTAAATTCAAAAACACTTCTAAAAAACCCATAAAGGCAGTTTCTTTGTAGTGTTTTACAAGGTCTAGCCCAGCAGCTTCCATTTCTTCACCTCCCCAACCTCTAAATACTGCTTGATTATCGTATTTTTTTAGATGTTTAATGAGGTTTGCGGCATGCAAATCACCGGACTTTTCTCCAGCTATGAGATAATACTTCATTGCTTCAATTGATTAAACTCCGATGTAGTAAAAAGTATTTTGTATTAAATAGTAACCGTAAAAATCATTATTCACCGTAGTATCTAACGAAGTTTTTATTGGTTTCAAATAGCTCTAAACTATGTAGTGTAGCTCTATCAGATACTTGAGCTAATTCTTTTTCTAATATTTTCCAAAACTCAAATATCAAGTTTTCGCAACTAGTTAGTTTGCCACACATGAAATCCACATCTAAGTTCAGGTTTTTATGATCTACTTTTTTAATAATATGTTCTTTAATAATACCACCAAGTAATTTAAGATCGATTACAAAACCAGTTTCAGGATCAGGTTCGCCTTTTACAGTAACTATGAGTTCGAAATTATGCCCATGCCAATTTTCATTGGCGCAAGGTCCAAATACAGCATCATTTTGCTCTTTAGACCACGAAGGGTTGTAAAGTTTATGTGCAGCATTAAAGTGTTCTTTCCTACAAATATGTACAATCATATAAGTTCAAATCAATGAATAAGCAAAATTACCAGATAGATAAGCAAAATTGCAAGAAAGAAGGAAATAAGATGTAGGAATAGTGATATACTAAAAGCTATCTTGGAAATTTTTGAATTCTATCTTTCTTTGAACCCTTCTCATATAAAAGGGATATTTATTATTTAAGGTATCTTTTTCATTTCCATTTCGATAGGCTTTTAAAGCCTCTTCTAATTGATCAAGATAATATTCGTAGGTGTAGCCTAATTCGTAGTAGCCATTCTCGATAGCTGGGTTTTGAGATAAAGCTATTTCATACAAGCGAGCAGCTTCCCTGAAATCTCCATTTCTAAGTCGAAATTTTGCAAGTTTGATCCCCGGTTTCCAATGGTTTTGTAGTGTAAAAGATTTTTCATACCAGACTAAGGCTGAATCCACTTGTTTATTGAACTCTAACGTTTCTCCATAATAGTAGGCAAAAGCAGCATTAGGCTCAATGTATTTCAAATACGTTATTCCTACTTTTGCAGATCGCTCAAATAAGCCAAGCTCATTCAACAGTTTCATGTATGTTTCATAAGGTCTGTTGTCATCTGGATTTAAAGTAAGGGCTTGTTCAAGGTATTTAAATGAAGAAGTAGTATCTTGTTGTTCAGCATAAATTTTACCTGATAAAAAAACTGCATTAAAATTATCAGGATATTCTGCTAATACTTCTTTCAAGTAGCTAAGTGCTTTTGCCTTATTATTTTTTTGGTAATACAATTCACCCAAAAGTACTTTCAATTCTGTAGATGCATATCCGTTTTTTTCAGCATATAAAGCTGCCTTCAAGGCTTCATCATAGTTCCCTTCACTAAATTCTGCTTGTGTTTTTACAACATAATAGGCGATGTTTTCTGTTTTTTCTCCAATAGCTTGATTTATATCTCGCAATGCAGCCGGATTTCTTCCAATTTTTAAATAGAGTCTTGCTCGCTCATATCTGTATACGGCTAAATCATTATCGTCAATCAGGTTAGTGAGGTATTTAATCCTGCTATCTACATTCATGTTTACCTCATTGGGCATCGGAAGCAGGTAATCTTCTTGTTTTACAGAATAACTACATGATTGTAGTAATAGTGATATAATAAAAAATTTCACTATTACTAAATACAAGCACTGTGTGTTTTTTAGGTTAAAAAATTGGATGAACATGAATTCATTAAAAGGTTTAAGTTGTTTTCTCGGTTTTTAGTTTTTGTAACTCAAACATTTCATCTCTTAGTCTAGCTGCTTCCATAAAATCTAATTCTTTGGCTGCTTTTTCCATTTTCTTTTTCGTTTGATTGATGAGTTTTTCCAATCCTTCGGCATCCATATAAGCCACTACAGGATCGGCAGCTAATGCAGGTTCTTCACTTTCAACATAATATTTTTTCACATCTTTCTTAGAGTCGGCTACCTTAGTTTGGCTAAGAATGGCATCTTTAGATTTACTGACACTTGCAGGTATGATGTTATTTTCTTTGTTATAAGCGATTTGCTTTACCCGTCTTCTATTGGTTTCATCCATGGCTCTCTGCATGGAATCTGTAACTTTATCAGCATACATAATTACCCTGCCTCTTACATTTCTTGCTGCTCTTCCTATAGTTTGTATCAACGATCTTTCGTTTCGTAAAAAGCCTTCTTTATCCGCATCCATGATAGCTACTAGTCCTACTTCGGGTAAGTCTAGTCCTTCTCTTAAAAGATTCACCCCCACAAGCACATCAAAAACACCTAATCTAAGTTCTCTAAGTATCTCCACACGATCAAGGGTTTTTACTTCTGAATGGATGTATCGTGCTTTTACTCTAATTTTATCAAGGTATTTGGAGAGTTCCTCAGCCATTCTTTTAGTAAGTGTAGTTACTAAAATCCTGTCACCGGTTTTTATTGTGGCATCAATCTCTTCTAATAAATCATCTATCTGGTTAACACTAGGTCTTACAAAAATTTCAGGATCAAGTAACCCAGTTGGCCTAATAATTTGTTCTACTACAATTCCTTCTGATTTTCTCAACTCATACTCAGCAGGGGTTGCACTTACATAAATCACTTGGTTCATCTTCTCTTCAAACTCATTAAAAGTAAGTGGGCGATTGTCTAGCGCAGAAGGTAGTCTAAAACCAAAATCGACTAATGAAACTTTTCTGGCTCTATCACCACCCCACATAGCCCTTACTTGTGGTGTAGTTACGTGGCTCTCGTCAATTACCATTAAATAGTCTTCAGGAAAATAATCAAGTAAGCAGAAAGGACGTTGTCCGGGCTTGCGCCTATCAAAATACCTGGAATAATTTTCTACACCGGAGCAGTAACCTAGCTCTCGAATCATTTCTAAATCAAACTCTGTTCTTTCTTTTAATCTTTTTGCTTCCAAATAGCGCTTTTCTTTTTCAAATAGCGCTACTTGTGTAATCATATCATCTTGGATTTCTCTTATAGCTTGATGCAAAACATCTTTTCCTGTAACAAATAAATTGGCAGGAAAGATTGCAATTGCACTTTCATTAGAGGTTTTCTTTCCGGTAGCAGGATCAATTCTGTGAATTTCTTCAATTTCATCTCCCCAGAAATACAAGCGATAAGCAAAATCAGCATAAGCTGGAAAAATATCCACAGTATCTCCTTTAACTCTAAAACTGCCCCTTGTAAACTCTGCCTCTGTTCTGTTATAAAGGATATCAACCAAAGCAAATAATAGCTGGTTTCTCGCTACCTCATCACCTTGCTTAATACGTACTACATTCTTTCCAAATTCATCTGGGTTTCCTATACCATAAATACAAGAAACTGAAGCAACTACAATCACATCTCGCCTACCTGAAAGTAGGGCAGAAGTGGTTGCCAGTCTTAATTTTTCAATTTCCTCATTAATAGATAAATCCTTTTCAATATAGGTATCAGAGGAGGAAATATAGGCCTCTGGCTGGTAGTAATCGTAATAAGAGATGAAATATTCCACTGCATTTTCAGGAAAAAAGTTTTTAAATTCTCCATAAAGCTGTGCAGCTAGTGTTTTATTATGACTTAGTACAAGGGTTGGTTTTTGGGTTTCTGCAATTAAGTTAGCAATAGTGAATGTTTTACCAGAACCAGTAGCACCTAATAAAACTTGAGAAGCTTCTCCATTTTTAATTCCTTCAGTTAGTTCGATTATTGCATTGGGCTGATCGCCCATAGGTTCAAATTCAGAAATAAGTTTAAAATCCATTGTAAACGATTTTGAATACTAACAAATTTACAAAATACATTTACAATTAAGATAAGCCCTAAACTATATCAAGCTACTTTCAATGCTTGATGAATAGAATCTAAATAACTATCAGCTAAAGCTACTTCACCAAAAACAGCTAGCTGATCGGGATATTTTGTGACATCTATAATCTGTTGAAATGCAGCATCATCTTCAGGTAAAACCTGTGCGCTATTTGCTAGGCCTAAACTTACAAGTATTTTAAGTGCCTGTCTGTGATAATGTAAAAAGCTTTCATTTTTCAATGCTTTTAAAGCTGAAAAATCTGCATTACAACTATAATTACTGCTAAAAAAGGAAACAGATTTCTTTATATCAGAAAGGTAAGACCTAAAAATTTCTTCAGTATCCCAAATGCCAAAAAGTTTTATATACAACCTTTCTTTTTTATCGTCAAT
>JBCDJE010000365.1:0-5023 GCA_038748185.1 Bacteroidota bacterium | reverse complement strand
ATTCATGTAATTTGTGACGCTTTATTAGGTGCAGCAAACATGCGTGATATTGGTTATCACTTTTCCGATCAAGATAATAAGTATAAGGGAATTGATAGCAAAATTCTTTTGAAAGAAGTGGTCAACATGCTCAATGAAGCTAATTATACTATACAAAATGTAGATGCTACCATTTGTTTGCAAGCGCCAAAAGTAAATCCTTACATCCCTGAAATGAAATCTTGCCTAGCCCAAGTTATGGAAATACCTCAAGAAGACATTTCTTTGAAAGCTACCACCACTGAAAAGCTCGGGTTTGTTGGGACACGTGAAGGAATAGCAGCACATGCAGTGACACTAATTAGCCGAGAACAATAGTCGAGTTAGTAGTATTTCCAAATTAGGAAATATACTTTTCCTCTTTGCGTTCTGGCAGCATCAATATCATTTTTATATTCATTTTTTTAGCTATGTGTGGTATTACAGGGATTTATGCTTTTAATGAAGTAGGGCGTTTTTTTGCTATTAATACCCATAAGTCTAATGAGCAACTCAAGCACCGTGGCCCCGATTTTGGCAAACTGTTTTCGGAATATTATGTAGGTATGGGGCACCGTAGGTTGTCTATTATAGACTTAAGCCATGAAGCCCACCAACCCATGAGTGATAGTAGTGGAAGATACACGATCGTATTTAATGGAGAAATCTACAATTTCAAAATACTTAGAGCAGAATTAGAATCAGCAGGATGTACATTTCACTCTATGTCAGATACTGAAGTATTGCTTCAACTTTATATTATTCATAAAGAAAAATGCTTAGATAAGCTCAATGGCTTTTTTGCTTTTGCTATTTACGATAAAACGGAAAATAAACTCTTCTTAGCAAGAGATCGCTTTGGCATTAAACCACTTCTCTACTACATAGATGAAGATAAATTTATTTTTGCCTCAGAGATGCGGGCATTACTAGCATACAATCTTTCTCCAGAAATTGATCCGGTTTCGGTTTACCAATACTTGCAACTTAACTATATACCTGCTCCTCATACTATTTACAAAGGCATAAAAAAGTTATTGCCAGGCCATTACATTACTATACAAGATAAACAACTAGAAGAGAGCAATTACTACAAGCCTACATTAATAAGTGAGCACCATTATAAATTTAGCAATTACGAAGAAGCTAAAATCAAACTATTGACCTTGTTGGAAGACGCGGTAAAAGAAAGAATGATTGCTGATGTGCCACTTGGGGCTTTTTTGAGCGGGGGAATTGATTCTTCAACTGTAGTAGCACTTGCTTCGCGTTATACTGATACACTGAATACCTATTCGGTAGGCTTTAAAAATGAACCTTTGTTCGATGAAACTCGATACGCAGCAATGGTAGCCAAAAAATACCATACTAACCATACCGTTTTTAATCTTCATACTGATGACTACTTCGACTACATTTTTGAGATATTAGATAATTATGCAGAGCCTTTTGCCGATTCTTCTGCGCTCCCTTTTTATATGCTTAGTAAAAAAACTAAGCAGCAAGTAACTGTTGCCCTTTCAGGCGATGGGGCTGATGAGGTTTTTGCCGGGTATCACAAATACATGGGCGAGCTAAAAGCCAGACAAAAAGGGTTTAGGGCTAATATTCTACAACAGTTCTTACCGGTATTGGAAAAGTTACCAAAGTCCAGAAATACATTTTGGGGCAATCAGTTCAGGCGTATGCATCGTTTTGCTGCTAGTTTAGATTTATCTGCTGAAGAACGATACTGGTTTCTAAGTTCGTGGGCTACAGAAGCACAAGTTACTGAGATGTTGCACCCTGAGTTTTTGGAGCAGATAGACCAAAGTGAGTACCAACAACGCAAGCATACTTTAGTAGGAAGTATTAAAGGGAATGATTTTAATGAAATATTATTAAACGATGTAAAAATGCTTTTGCCTAACGATATGCTTCACAAAGTAGATAGCATGTCTATGTTAAATAGCCTTGAAGTGAGAGTGCCTTTTCTAGATCATAGATTGGTAGATTTTGCTTTTCAACTTCCATCATCTTTTAAGATTAAAGGCAATATGAAAAAGCGAATTTTGCAAGATACAGTACGACCTCTATTACCAGCTGCTTTATACAGGCGTCCTAAAAAAGGATTTGATGTACCATTGGCAAGAGGTTATAAAAATGAACTGAAAAACTGGATTAATACTACTTGTCTCGATCAAGGTTTTGTATCAGCGCAAAAAATATTCAGGTCTGAATATACCGAAGAAATGAAAACTACCATAGCCAACACGATGAATTTTGATCAGAACAAAGTTTGGGGCATATTGGCTTTCCAACATTGGTGGAAAAAATGGGGAAGTGTAAGTGTAGATGCCGGTTAAATACTGAGCTTAAGCTACTTGCACTTTTAGCTTTTTCTCGGAATTATAATGTTTATAAATAGATACATGATAATTATTTTTTATCTTTATCTAAAGTATAGAGTAACAGATAATATTCTTTACAATTTTTTGATGATACATCATTCTCTTGTATTAATCAGTTTCAACACAACAAGCATTAAAAGTGAATAATGAAAATGAAAATATCAAAGGCAACTTCAATTGCTTTTTTTATCTCTTACTTATGCTTTTATTCAGTTGTTCTGACGACAATGATGAACCTAGCTTAGATGCCAGCCTTTCACTTACTAACGGACCAGTAGTAACGGTAAATCCGAGTGGTGTAGCACCTTTAACAGCAGAAATTATTTTTAGTACCAATATAAATGTTTCAGTAAAAATTAGAGTAGTAGGCAAAAATGATGAAGCGGCTGATGTAATACATACTTTTCCTTCAGCAAATGATTTTGAACTCCCTGTATTAGGACTTTATGCCAATTACGATAACCAAGTAGAACTTACTTTTTTGGGAGTACAAGAACAAGATTTAGGAACGCTTCTTTTTACAATTAGGATGCTACCACTGGTTGACCATATGCCAGAGATAGAGATTAATACAATTAATGCAGAAGAAATAAAATCGGGTTTCAATTTTGTGAATTGTTTTGGGCATAATGATGATTTTAACCCGCAGCGCCCTTTTATGTTTGATCAGTTTGGCGATATCCGTTGGTATCTTGACTATTCTGACCATCCCTTATTATCTGAGCTTTTTTATGATAACGGTATGGGCAGATTAGAAAACGGCAACCTCTTTTTTGGCGATGGTAGTACCAATGCGATTTATGAGATTACTATGTTGGGTGAAATTGTTAATAGTTGGCGTTTACAAGGTTTTGGTTTCCATCATCATGATATAGAAAAGCCCAATGGAAATTTTTTAGTAACTTAATATTGCTTTCCACAGTGTAGAAAGAATGTCAATATACCCTGAAAATAATTAGAAGTAGCATGAAAATTAATGTAGTATTTAAAAGAGAATTTTATTATTAATTATATTTTTAAATAAACCCTTAAAAGAAAAGAATGGCGAAATCAAAAGAGACCTATAACAAAAAAGAAAAAGAGAAAAAACGTTTAAAAAAGAGGCAAGACAAGCAACAAAAGCGAGAAGACCGTAGAACAAATTCAGAAGGTGGAGGACTTGAGAATATGATGGCTTATGTGGATGAATTTGGCAATATCACTGATACGCCACCAGATCCAACTAAGAAAAAGAAAGTAATTAAAGCAGAAAATATAGAGATAAGCATACCTAAGAAAGAAGCCGAAGATGAGCTCGATGCTATTCGCAAAGGAAAGATTGAGTTTTTCAATGATGCAAAAGGTTTTGGCTTTATTAGAGAGTTAGAGACACAGGAAAAATATTTTGTGCATATCAATGGATTAATTGATGACGTTCGAGAAAACGACAGAGTGACCTTTGAACTAGAACAAGGCATGAAAGGTATGAATGCTGTTAGAGTAAAAAAGGTATAATGCATTTAAAATAAAAAAAAGTCTCATTTCAGAGTCGTATGGATTGTTGCAAAAAGAAAAAGTTTCGATCTATACGGTTTTGAAAAAGACATAATGCGATTATCGAGCAATTGCTATTTTAATTTCTCATTATTTTTATGCCTGTCTTTATCACGGATACTTTTCTTCTCTAAATTTTTTTCTAAGGCTTCTGTAAGGTCAATTCCTGTTTGGTTAGCTAAGCAAATCAGTACGAATAAAACATCAGCCATTTCATCTGGAAGGTTTACTGTCTCATCAGATTTTTTGAAAGACTGTTCTCCATACTTTCTAGCCATAATTCTGGCGACTTCACCTACTTCTTCCATAAGGATAGCAGTATTGGTCAGCTCGTTGAAATACCGAATCCCTGTTGTGTTTATCCATTGATCTACTAGTTCTTGTGCTTCTTTAATTGTCATGTGATAGATTTTTTTAAATAGTGTTGAAAACTAAATTCTATTCTTTGTATCAATGATAATAGTAACAGGTCCATCATTGGTTAAGCTAACTTCCATCATTGCCCCAAATTCTCCGGTTTGAATCTGCTTACCTGTTTTTGTAGCTAAAGCTTTTATCATTTTTTCATACAAAGGAATAGCTGTATCAGGCTTAGCAGCATCGTTATAGCCGGGTCTATTACCTTTTTTAGTGCTAGCATGCAAAGTAAACTGACTTACCAAAAGAATTTCACCGGCTATGTCGGCTAATGCAAGGTTCATCTTACCTGCTTCGTCAGAAAAGATACGCAGGTTTACAATTTTTCCACTTAGCCATTCAATATCCTCTTCTGTATCGGCATGAGTGATGCCTAACAAAACCATTAAACCTTGCTCAATTTTACTTTTTACTTTGTTTTCTATGCTAACAGAAGCTGATGAAACACGTTGAATTACTGCAATCAAAAGGTTATTATTTTAATTTATAAGGGTGAGAATAGCATTAAATATATATGATTAGTAATGATAAAAAAATAGCCTTTACTTTTGTAAGATGTTCTTTAGGGCACAACCTTCGTTGTTAAAATCTTATTTAGCAGCTGCTAAACTGCTATTTCAATGCCTTGCCTGTACACTCAATAAATGCCTTAAAATCCTAAACTT
>JBCDJE010000364.1:0-5026 GCA_038748185.1 Bacteroidota bacterium | reverse complement strand
CTCATGTTTTCCTTCAAATAATATTGTTTTAGGTCTTTTACAGAGCTTTTCCATTTTTGTTGCCAATGCCTCAAATCGATCAGATTGATAATACTGATCTTGTTTACCAATAACAGCATAAATCTTAGCTGTATCGGGTACAAATGCCAAATCTTCTGCTTTAAACTCTCTGGGAAACTCTCCAGCCCACATTATTAATTTATGGAATGCAATCTTTTTGGCAGTAGCCCATCTCCAAACGGTAGCAACTCCTTGTGAGAAGCCAAATAAGTTGATATTAAGGTCTTGCAGTTTGAAGTTTTGGAGTTCGCTATCAAAAACAGCACTGAGGTAATGCTGTTGGTTAAGTATATCGGTATTCCTATGTTCTTTGGTCATCCACGATGCGCCCACATGACTGTAATCATCGGTGAGGTAGAAGCGTGAAAGTCCTTGTGGAATAATCACATAATTTTCATTTGGGTTAAGCACATCAAAACGACGCATAAAATGTTTAGCAAGTTGACCGTAGCCGTGGCAAGCAATCCAAACGAATTTTGTTTTCTCGGTTAGATTGCCCATAGTATGATAATGTGTTTGAAATGGGATGTTAAGGGATTTTTCCAAGAGTCCTAATTGCAATTTGAATTATTAATATATTTGGATTTTATATTTCCTACTTTTTAACACGAGCCCTTTTATAAGCCTTATTTCTTCCTAAGAACTGTACCCATTGAATAAAGTTGAACTCCAATTGGTCAAACATCATCTTTTCACCAGCGATATCTAAATGTAAGTTAGGGAAATACCGCAAATTGGTACGTAGTAATCCTGTACCTGTTCTCGTAACACGAATGTCCCAGCCAAAAACAAAACCCATTGCGGCTTTGCCTTCAATATGGTTTACATCATTTACATTTGCTCGTAAATTTTCATAAGTAACTGCTAAGCCTGCAAAAGGAACAAACCCTAGCCAATTAAATAAAAATTTAACAGACTCTACCCCAACTGAATGTCTTCTGGTATTAATTTCATTGTCAAAACCTGCATAGCTTTCTCCATAAGTGCGGTAAGAAAGCCCTATGTTAAAATCATGTTTATGAAAATAGTGACCAAAGGCTAAGTCAGGTAAGATGGCAGTAGCAAAATTATCGTAGAAGAAAGGGAAATTATCCTTTAAATAAGATGATTTACTGACTTGTAAAGCCGCAGAAGGTCCAACACCTACAAACCAAGTACTTAGCAAGTTATTATCTTTAAGTGTTTTATAATCTCGGTTAATACGTGTTGCCGTATTGGGTCTTCTCAAATTGCGATCAGAGTCAACATAGCGCAAAAAACTAAGGTTAAACGAAACCGGATTTAATTCAACCACAGCTGTTTGTGTAGGCGAAATAAAATAATCGAAATTATTTTGATGGTTCAAGTAAGTAGAAGCACTTATATGGTATTTGTTTGAAGTGTAAGTTAAGCCTAGTTGTACCGGATGGATAAATCTACCAAAACTAGGTACCCCATTTTCAAAATCGCTATTGACAGCTTCTTGTTCAAAACGAA
The DNA here is from genome assembly GCA_038748185.1 of Bacteroidota bacterium. Lineage (GTDB taxonomy): Bacteria > Bacteroidota > Bacteroidia > Cytophagales > Flammeovirgaceae > Chondrinema. The sequence goes on along the minus strand of JBCDJE010000364.1, from coordinate 3,490 downwards.
TTCTTCTAAAACTGATTCCTACAAATGGTCGAACACTTTGCGGTTGTATTTTAAGCGGATAAAGCCTTATTCCTGTTTCAACCCCTTGTGAAACTTCCAGTTCATCTATGCCATTAGGGATGTTCTGGTAAGTTAAAAAGGAGAGTGGAAAAGTGACATATAGATCTGCATGCCCCCAAAAATGAACGCCACCTATGGTTAATCTGGGTAGCAGGTTTGAGCCAAAGTCAGTATTTTGAAGTGAACCATCAACTAACCGTTGTGTTGTTCCCCCAGTAAGATAGTTCAAATCCCCGCCATAGGTGAACCAAGCAAACTTGGTACTTCTATCTAAATAGCTTTGTGTATAAACACTGTCGGTTTGTGCAAAAAGCGTAATTGATAGGCTGGTAAGTAAGAATAAAAAAATTACTCTAATCATTACTATTGTGTTAATAATGAAATTTATCTTCTAAGAAGGATGATGATGTTAGTAGTAATTGTAGGTATGGTCTTTTTTTAATCAAATAAGCACTTATTAGATAACAATTATTTTAAAAAGATTTTGTTCTGTCTTATCCTACTAAATTTATGGCATAATTTTTTTCTAGTTAGCTATCTCTCTTTACTATGGTTGCAGAAGCTTGTGCAGTGGGAAAAATAAGTAAGTCTGCAATATTTACATGTGGTGGGCGAGTAACCATAAAAAGTATAGTTTCTGCAATATCAACTGCTTGTAGAGCATGCATACCAGCATAAACTTTGGTAGATTTTTCTTCATCACCTTTAAAGCGTATCATAGAAAATTCAGTTTCAACTAAGCCCGGGTTTATCGCACCTACTCTAATACCGTGCTCATTTAAGTCAATACGCATACCTTGATTGAGCGCATCCACTGCAAATTTGGAAGCACAATATACATTTCCATTGGGGTATACCTCTTTTCCGGCTACAGAGCCTACATTAATCACATGACCCGATTTGTGTGTGAGCATTCCCGGTAATATTGCCTTCGAAACATACAATAAACCTTTTACATTAATATCAATCATAGCATCCCAATCATCTATACTTCCACTATCAATAGGGGCAAGTCCATGTGCATTTCCTGCATTATTAATGAGTATATCTATTTTTTGAAAATCTGTAGGCAAGCTGGCTACCGCACTTTTTACTGCCATTTTATCCCTAACATCAAAGATCAAAGTATGTACAGCGACATGTTGAGCTAATGTTTCTTGGAGTGATTTTAAGCGCTCGCCTCTTCTGCCACATAAAATTAAATTAATATTATTTTTTGCAAATACTTCTGCGGTTGCTTTTCCTATACCTGAAGTAGCACCGGTTATAAAGGCAGTTTTATTCATTTCTGTAATGATGTTTTAAGGTTTTTTTTATTCTTTACCAACTGTTTAAATTGTTCTAGCTGTTCTTTTTGACTGAAGCTTTGCTTTGGTAAATAAGCTGCGGTGTATTTATCGATATACAATAATATCCAGTTAGAGTACTCTTTTACTTTAAAAAGCTTTTCCCATCCCATACTGTTTTCACCTCCATCACTGTTTTTCATTTTCACTTTTGATGTAGAGAACTCATAGTTAGTTTTACCATAAAGTAAAGGATTCTTTTTATATTTTCTAATAAACTGACTATATAAAGAATAAGGCAGTAAGATGCCTGTAACGGCAACTACTAAGAAAGTATTTCTGGCAAAATTAGGTTGAGGTTCTCCTTGAATATATAAGATGATGTTAGCTATGAGGGTAACTGTAATAACAACATGTGCAAGCAGAATTAATGGTTTTGTATAAAATTGATAGTAAGAAAAAAGAATGAATTTTTTTCGAGGAATATTTACACTTACTTGAAGGGTTTTCATTGTTATTAGTTTACAGAAAATGAAAATTGATTATATAAGAAATTTTAATAAAATAGAAAGACTTTCTAAAAATAATCTCTGCTGTTGTTTTTTATATTTATTGTGGTAAATAAATGTGCTAAAAGATTGAGCATATCACAGTTTTATCTATTTGTTAAAACAACCTTGTCCACTTAGCTTTGCAGCATGAAAAACCGCCTATTATCAGAAGTGAAGGCTTTATTTATAAAAGAAGTAATGTTGGAGTGGAGACAAAAATACGCATTTAACAGCGTTTTGGTCTATATTACTTCTACTGTGTTTATTTGTTATTTAAGCTTTAATTTACGCTTACCCGATAGCATTACGTGGAATGCACTTTATTGGATAATTTTACTGTTTGCTGCAGTAAATGGTATTTCCAAAAGCTTCCAACAAGAGCGAGAAGGAAGAATGTATTTTTACTATCAGTTAGCCAGTCCCGAAGCAATCATTATTTCAAAAATACTTTACAATACATTTTTTTTAATATTTATCTCGCTTACCGGGCTAGCCATTTTTTCATTGGTATTAGGATACCCAGTGCAAGACAATCTTTTGTTTATTGTTAATATTGTTTTAGGAGCACTTGGTTTTTCAGCTACCCTAACCATGATTTCGGGGATTGCCTCAAAAGCAAGTAACGGTGGCGCCCTCATGGCTGTGATGGGTCTACCGGTAGTACTACCACTATTACTCATGTTAATAAAGGTATCAAAAAATGCTATGGACGGTTTAGCAAGAAGTACCAGTGTAAATGAATTTGTAACCATAGCAGCAATAATTGCCATTGTTATCTCAGCTTCAATCATGCTATTTCCTTATCTTTGGAGAAGTTAGCTGAGAGTGATTGTTTAGATAACCTTAGCATGACTGTCTATAATATAGTGAAGTATACACTTCAAAGATGAAGATAAATTAAGTAAATAAACATTTTTACGGTCTAATATAGCTGTAGTTAAATTTTCATTAAACTAATAACTATTATCTAATACCTATCTTAATGGACGATTTTTATATCTTGAATAAGCCAGAGATTCACAATGAAATTGAAGCAAAATCTAAACAGATTGGTTTCACAATGCCTTCAGATCTTTACATTGGCTCATTGTTAAAGACTTTAATTACTGCTAAGCCAAAATCAAATTTATTAGAACTAGGTACAGGTATTGGACTTTCTTTATCGTGGATGGTAGATGCGATGGACAACGATTCTACACTCACCACAGTTGATAATGATCCTAAACTCATAAAGATTGCTAACGATTTTTTTAATAACAAGAGGAATGTAAACATAGTCTGTGCCGATGGTGCTGAGTGGATTAAATCCTATACCGGTGAAAATTTTGATCTAATATTCGCCGATGCTTGGCCGGGAAAATATAGTGAGCTTGATGAAGTACTTGCGCTATTAAAGGTAGGAGGGCTATATGTGATAGATGATATGAAGCCACAACAGAACTGGCCTGAAGGACATGATAAAAAAGCTGCCAATCTTGTTGAGCTTTTGGAAGCTAGAGAAGATTTAAATCTTACGAAAATGAATTGGTCAACAGGAGTAATAATCTGTGCCAAGAAGTTTTAATTCTAGTTTAGGATAAACCAAATAGTTTT
>JBCDJE010000363.1:0-5026 GCA_038748185.1 Bacteroidota bacterium | reverse complement strand
TTAATTTTTGACCAATATAACACTACATCACTTTATGATTGACTACCTATACAAGGCTTTTATTATAAATGTAAGCCAATACTGTAAAGTAGTAGTAAGTTTTTTTTATTTTATTATTTGCTTTTTTGTAGTTACAACATGTGCTCAAGCTCAATCCTTATTCAGAGGGTTACCATTAATAACTAATTTTACTACAGAAAAATATAAAGGTGGTATTCAGAACTGGGATATTACACAAGGAACTTATGATCTATTATTTGTAGCGAATAATTTTGGCTTACTGGTATATGATGGTGAAAAATGGGAAGCTATTCCTGTGAATGAAGCCACTAGGATATTATCAGTTGCTTATGGAGTAGACCAATTTATTTATATTGGTGGACAAGGAGATTTCGGTTTCTTTTCAGCTACTAACAGTGGAAAACTAGAATATACTTCACTTAAAGAAAAATTACCTGATATTTATCAAAACTTTAATGAAGTATGGAAAATACTTGTACTGGATAATGCAACCTATTTTTGTACTTTCAGCTACTTATTCAAGTACGAAAATGGAGAGTTAGAGGTAATAGATCCACAAGGGAGTATCGGCTTTAGTTTTAAAGTCCGGAACCAGTTATTTACGCAGGTGATGGGAAAAGGGTTGATGCATTTAGAAGGAAACCAATTCGATAATATGAAGCATGGAGATGAGTTGAACGATAAAGACCTTCGAGGTATGGTACCCTTTGATAAGAATCATACTTTAATAGCTACACGAAATAATGGGTTGTACCTTCTAGGTAATGACGGCTTAAAGCCGTTCGAAATTCCTATTAATAAGCAATTGAAGGAAGCACAGATTACTACTATAAAATTACTTTCCAATAACTTTTATGCCATTGGTACACAAAATCAAGGACTATTAATTATTGATAAAGAAGGTGACATAGTGCATGCATTAACAGAAGCAAGAGGTTTAATAAATAATACAGTACTATCACTTTATGAGGATCGCTTTGGTAATTTATGGACTGGTCTTAATAACGGGATTGCCTTTATCGAATTAGGGCAACCTTTTACAATGATCAATGATAATATGGAGTTGCCAGGAACAGGTTATACGGCATTCTATTCGGGAGACCAACTTCTATTGGGTACTAACAATGGGCTTTTTAGCCTACCTTCCTCAACTAATTCTTTTTATCCAACATTTCAGCCAATAGAAGGTACCAAAGGGCAAACTTATTCTCTTCAACTAGTACATGATAAGTTACTATTAGGTCATTTTAAAGGCGGGTTTGAAGTGATTAATACACAATCAAAAAAGTTGGAAGGGCTTCGACAAGGTATTTGGAAATTTGAAGAAATACCAGACAGTAATGACCGTGTGATTGCAGGCTCTTACAAAGGAATTTACTTACTTGAAAAGAAAAGCAATAACTGGCAAGTAATTAAAAAATATAAAAACTTTGAAGAATCTTCCAGAAGATTTCATTTTGCAAATGATAGTACTATATGGATGAGTCACGGATACAAAGGTGTATATAAACTAAGTTTTACGGATTCTTTTGAAAGCCTTGAAAAAGTACGCTTTTATGATAGTGAAGATGGTTTCCCATCTAATTTATTGATCAATGTTTTTAAAATAGAAAATAGATTGGTATTCACTGCTGCTCAAGGAGTTTATAAATTCAATCCTATTAAAGATAGATTTATACCTGATACAACGCTTAATACCTATTTTGGAGAGCAACGTATTCGTGAATTAGAAGAAGATATTTTGGGTAATCTTTATTTTATTACAGATGAAGAAATGGGTGTATTGAAAAAAAATACCATTGGCACTTATGAAAAAGAAACCGCCCTTTTCAAAAAAGTAGTCAACTATGTAAGCGATGACTTAGAAGATATTACTGTTATTGATTCTGAGAATGTATTGATAAATGCTAAGGAAGGTTTTATACACTATGATCCAAGTTATACTTTTTCAGAACCTGAAGCATTTACTACAGTATTTCGTAATATTACCTGGGGCGATTCCACTATTTTCAGCGGATACTATTTACAAGAAGTTAGTAATGAAATGACGGATAGTGGCCTGCCATTTACCACGTTACCCTTTAGTAGAAATTCTCTGCATTTTCATTATGCAAGTACTTATTTTGAAGGCAATATTTCTGCACAATATCAATATTGGTTAGAAGATTTTGATTCAGGTTGGTCTAACTGGACTTTATTAGCAGAAAAAGAATACACAAACTTACCAGCTGGTGAGTATATTTTTAGAGTCCGCAGTCGCAATAGTAGGGGAGCCATTAGCAAAATCATGGAGTATCCATTCATCATTTCTCCTCCTTGGTATCAAACAATATATGCTTACTTAATCTACACTAGTTTAGGGCTTTTTGTATTTGGTTTAGCTATTTATTCTCTCGATGTCCATTATAAGAAGCGCAATCGGAACTTGCAAGAAAGTACAAGTAAAGCCTTAAAAGCAAAAGAAAGCAAGCTGCAAAGAGTAACTGAACAATCTGAAAAAGAAATTGCCAAACTTAAAAACGAACGCCTTGAGGCTGAACTCAAACACAAAAATCAGGAGCTTGCTTCCTCAGCCATGCATCTGATTACTAAGAATGAGTTTATGAATTTTTTAAAATTAGAAATTAGCCATCTAATTAAAGAAGACGATACAAATACAATTAATAAAGGATTACGTAGAATTGGGAAGACCATTGAAAAGAACATAGCTGAAGATGAACTTTGGGATCAGTTCGAAATGCATTTCGATCAAGTGCATGGTGACTTTATTAAAAAACTAAGAGGAAAATATCCTTCTTTAACGCCACAAGAAGTAAAGCTTTCAGCTTTTCTAAGGATGAATATGAGCTCAAAAGAAATTGCCCACCTACTTACTATTTCTGTAAGAGGTGTAGAGATTAGCAGGTATCGCCTTAGAAAAAAACTACCTATTGAAAGTCATGAAAACCTAGTAGACTTTATGATGAAAATTAATTAAGCTTTACTTTGAATATATATTCAGATTCCAAAAGCCCATAAAGACCTTTTCTACATTCTTTTTAATGTAATATATGAAAGAAATAAATTGAGAAATTTTTTTTCTATAAAAAATAGCCTCAGGTATTTTAAAGTGTGATTCCTATCAAAATTGATGTAGTAATGATGTAGTATTTTTTTTGTTTTTGATCAGCTTGATGAGGTATTGATGTAGTTCAATTATTTGGTAAACCTACAAATTAAATTATAATTGATTCAACAACTTATAACAGGTAACTAAAGGTAAATATTGTAACTATAAATAAATTAATTTACCATAGTTGATTGACTTCATTTTTAAATATTATTAGTAAATATGAAAAAAATCTACCTCGCAGTAGTACTAACCTTTTTGGCCTTTATTGCCAAGCCTCAAGCTAACAAGGTATATGTACAACAAAGCGACAACGGGATGAAACTAGTTGTCGACAATCAAGACTTTATGATAAATGGTATGAACTGGGATTATTTCCCGATAGGGACTAATTTCTCATACAGTCTTTGGAATCAATCTGAGAGTACCATTAAGGCAGCATTAGACGCCGAGATGGCGATGCTCAAAAACATGGGTGTAAATACAGTTCGTATGTACACTGGTGTTCCTAAAAAATGGATACAATATATCTATGAGAATTATGGTATTTATACCATGCTCAACCATGCATTTGGTAGATATGGGGTTACTATAGAAGGTGCTTGGATGGCAAATACCGAATATAGTGATTTAAGAGTGAGGGCTTTATTATTAAATGAGACAAAACAGCTAGTTAAAGAATACAAGGACACACCTGGTCTTTTGTTGTTTTTGTTAGGAAACGAGAATAACTATGGACTTTTCTGGGGAGGAGCTGAAACAGAAGACATACCGATAGAAGATAGAGAGTCTACTACAAGGGCTAAAGCTATGTATAAACTCTTTAACGAGGCCACACTAGCTATGAAAGCTATAGATGACTCACATCCTATAGCAATTTGCAATGGTGATTTGCTCTTTATTGAACTCATTCAAGAAGAATGTAAAGACATCGATATTTTTGGGGTAAATATGTATCGAGGCGTTTCGTTTGGAGATGCTTTTCAGCGAGTTAGGGACGAGCTGAACAAACCCATTATGTTTACAGAGTTTGGTGCGGATGCTTACAATGCCCTAGAAAATCAGGAAGATCAGCAGTCTCAGGCATATTATATGTTGGGTAACTGGCAAGAGATTTATGAGAATGCGGCAGGTTTAGGAAAGTCAGGAAATTCTCTTGGTGGATTTACCTTCCAATTTAGCGATGGTTGGTGGAAGTATGGACAAACCAAAAATTTGGATATTCACGATAATAATGCATCTTGGGGTAACGGAGGTTATACAAGAGATTTTGAGGAGGGGGAAAACAACATGAATGAAGAGTGGTTTGGCATTTGTGCCAAAGGAAAAACTAATGCGAGAGGTCTATATACCCTGTATCCTCGTGCCGCATATTATGCACTAAAAGATGCCCATGAACTAAACCCCTATGCAGATGGTATAACATTATCAAAAGTACAAGAACACTTCTCTGACATATTGTTAATGGATGCTGTTGTAAGAGCAAGAGGAGATAAAGCTGCCTTACTTGGAGAACAAGGCGGGAAAATAGGAATAAGTTTATTTAGAGCCGAATTTTCTACGTTCATAACTGGAGGCAAACTTACAACTACTCCTGAGGAAGCTGATCCTAACAATTTAACCTTTCCTGATGAGTTAGGTTTTGACAACATGGAATCCTACTTTGTAGGAGTTGAAGCGAAACCGGCTGATAATGTACGAGCAGAAGTTACTTTTAATGTATTGGGAAATGTAGCCCAAAACCCTATCAATGAAATTTTTTATGAAAATCGAGGACGTCCAGTAAATGTCCAAACACAAAATGGCAATACAGTGCTGAATTCTTTAGGGCGTTTATCAGTGTATCAAGCAGAATATACATGGAATCATAAGTTGTTTGATATGAAAGGCTTCTAC
>JBCDJE010000362.1:0-5042 GCA_038748185.1 Bacteroidota bacterium | reverse complement strand
CAACTCAACTGCAGACGAGTATTCTCCATTAAGTGGTAAAGAACTCGTTGAAAAAAAGGTGAAAAAATTTGTAGTAATGGGAGGTAAATTTCCTGCAGGAAAAGAAGAGTGGAATTTTAATGGCAATATGCCAAATGTTACAAAAGATGTATTTGACAAATTAAGAGCACCTGTAGTATTTTTAGGTTATGAAATTGGTTTTCCCATAAAAACTGGAAAAGTATTTAATACGATTGATACAAACATTCCACTTTATACTGGCTTCATGCATTTTAGTCAAAATGCTCCATGGATGAAAAATAATTTCAATGGTGAAATATTGGATAATGCATCTTATGATCAAACTGCTGTACTATTTGCTGTACGAGAAGGTTTAGGGATATTTTGGAATGAAGTGATAGGAGGCTATTTGGAAATTGACAAAAATGGAGATAATCGTTGGATTCAAAGTGAGAGAGGGAATCAGTCTTATCTAGTACTCAAAGAGAGTCCTAAAGAAATAGCAACTCTAATTGAAAAATTAATGCTTGGCGATTTTTGATAAACTTTTTAAAGCAGAAAAAATAGGCTATTTAGGTATTTGTTTATTTTCCAATTCCAGAATAGTTGCCCCATAAATCTCTTTTGTGTCAATTTTTTGTAAATATGCAATTACAGCACTTTTTTCAAGATTTAAATTTGCTGGAATAGGCAATACAACTACTCCCCTATTTACGCTGTTTTTTAAGGAGATTGTTTTGAATTCCTTTACCACGTTATCATGTTTCAAATTTCTTCCTCCATTCTCACCACGTTTTACAAATATTTCCAAATCTCGCTCAACTAGGGCAAAATTCAATAAGGTTTTATCTATATTATCACCAATACTGTAATTTATCTTTATCCCATTTTGAGTATTTATAAATTCACTTTCTATTGAAATGTTTGCCTTACCAGATTTTTGAAGTATTTTTGCTACATGTTTTTCAACTTCTCCCTTTTTTGAACCAACACATTCATCTTTACCATTAAAAACCATCTGTGGTGTATACACACTTGAGCGAAGGCTTTTAGCATAGTTTCGTTGACGTTCAGAAAATATTTCCTTACTAAAAGGATCTTTCCAACCTAAATAATTCCAGTAGGCAACATGAAAAGATAGCGGAAAAACATTCACACCTTTCCGTTTAGCTTCTTGTGAAATTTCTGTCAGTAAGCGATCTGCCGGCGGACAGCTTGAGCATCCTTGCGAAGTAAATAACTCTACTACAACAAATGGGGCAATATTTCCGGCTTCCTCAAGAGCAATATTGTCTTCTTGTACTTCTACTGGCATAAAATTCCATAGTAAAAGTACAAAAGCTAACAAGGTAAAAATGGCTACTAATCTCTTCAAAATAATTCATTTATTGTATTGAAACGCTATTTTAACTAACTCAGCAACTTTATAATTCCTTTTAAATCGAGCAACCACACATTTTTGAATTGTAAACAGTCCTTAGACTTAGGAAATAAAGTATTTTCATGTATCATTGTAGGATATATTTTTCTGAAATTTAGTAATGCCGATAATGAAACAATTAGTACTTTTCTTTGTGCTCTTAATTTTTGTAACATGCAGCAGTGACGCTCCTAAAAGTAATGTACTAAAAACTGATGTGTTAGTTTATGGTGCCGGAGCAGCCGGAATTCCTGCCGCATTGCAGGCTGCCAGAGATGGTGCAAAAGTAGTATTGGTAGAACCTACTACATGGCTAGGTGGCATGCTTACTGCCGCAGGAGTTAGTGCCATTGATGGGAATCATAATTTACCTTCCGGTATTTGGGGAGAATTTAGAAGTAAATTACACGAATATTATGGAGGGCCTGAAAAAGTAGCTACAGGATGGGTGAGTAATACCTTGTTTGAACCCAATGTTGCTAACAAAATTTTTAAAGAAATGATAGCTGCTGAACCCAATATCACTCTTTTTAATGAATATATAATTGAGGAGGTAATGAAAGAAGGGAATAAGGTGGTAGGAGGTAGTTTTAAAGGAGCAGATAATGAAATGCTTACAGTGAACGCAATAATAAGTGTCGATGCCAGTGAATTAGGTGACCTCATGGCTAAATCAGGAGCTAACTATTTTGTAGGACAAGACCCAAAAAGTAGAACAGGAGAAGCATTAGCTCCTGCAAAAGTAACAGACTATATACAAGACCTTACTTACGTTGCTATATTAAAAGACTATGGAGAAGGTGCCGACAAAACAATCTCAGAACCACCTAACTACAATCCTGAAAACTTTCCTTGCCCTTGTCTGGAATTATGTGCAGATACCACCGGATATGGCACTTTGCATGCATGTGATAAAATGTTAGCATATGGGCGGTTACCTAATAATAAGTTCATGATTAATTGGCCGATCAGGGGTAATGATTTTTATGTAAATGCACTTGAAATGTCTCCAGAGGAGAGGGAAAAAGCTTATGAAGCAGCTAAAAATGAAACACTCGGATTTGTCTACTTTTTACAAACTGCAGGCGGCTATAAGCATTTAGGACTTGCCGATGATGAATTCTCTACAGAAGATCAGTTACCCATAATACCTTATCACAGGGAAAGCAGAAGGCTTGATGGGATGCAACTCATTACAGTAGATCACATCTCTTCACCATATCAACATCCCGAAACATTGTATCAATACGGCATTGCAGTAGGTGATTATCCGTTAGATCACCATCGAGATAAAGGTCCTAAACCAGAAAAAATTCCATTTTCAGGTCTCCCTTCATTTTCTATTCCCTTTGGCGCATTAGTGCCTAGCAATACAGAAGGTTTACTGGTAACAGAAAAAAGCATTTCAACAAGTAGCCTTGCTAATGGTTCAACTCGCTTGCAACCTTGCGTAATGATAACGGGACAAGCTACTGGTGCTGCTGCTGCTTTGAGTGCTGCATTAGGTGTTCAGCCTCACTCACTTAATGTGAGATTACTGCAAGAAAAGCTTCTTGAAGCAAACTGTTGGATACTCCCCTACTTGGATACTCAACCTTCTGATGATTACTTTATTCCGCTACAAAAAGTTGGGGCTGCCGGTTTGCTCCAAAGTGAGGGCATTCCGTATAAATGGGAAAACAGAACATATATTTATCCTGATAGTACAGTTAGCAAAGAGGAACTTATACTAAGCAGTAATTTTCTTTTTGGAGAGGATATTTTATCGGAAGCTAGTACAAGGGATACTTTTTTAAAGGCTTTGAAGCTAAAAGAGATTGATACTGAAAAGATAATGCCTCCCACTTGGCAGGGTAATACAGCCCAGTCCTTTCTCAATTCAACCATTACACGAAAAGAACTTGCTTGGTTTATTGAAAAAATTAAAGATCCTTTTCAGGAAGCTCTATATCTTAAAAAAGATATCTAGTAGATATAGAGTCTTGGAAGTGAAAATGAGCATAGGATATTTTTCAATTTGAAAGACATAGGAAGCTCACACAAAACCGAGGTTCAGAGTTAATTAAAAAGTGATTCTTGCTTGCCAGTTATTTGGTATTCTCCATTTCTAGCAACAATGCTATACCCCTTATTATCGTGAATCCAGCTAATAAAATCAGGTTCGTATTCGGGTAATAAAAAATTTTTAAACCAGAAGGAAAATTCTTTGTGGGAAGTATTTAGGTTATTTTCTAAAAGCAACTTTTTGCGGAGATATGGGTTGTTTTTCACATACCCCCTAAACATGTCTATATCCCTTCCTGTTGTACTTTCAAGCAACTTCTCTCCTCTCCTATCTCTTTCAACTTCATATTCCTCTCTCCAATTTTCTATCATTACTGTATCTTTTTCTTGTTTTGCCAATTGAGCACTTCTAAGTGCTTCATTAGCCTGCTCCTCTTTGTCTCGCAACATCTGCGATGCTGTCTTTGTATTAGCGTTGCGCTCTATAAGACTTACAAGATAGGCTGATGGATTTTTTATTCTACCTGCTTTGTAACCTTTTTGCGTTTCTTCAATCAATGCTAATAAGTACTCAGGTTCTCTCCCCTCTTCATTGAGATAGCGAGAGGTTTGTTTTTGAGATAAACCTAGCTCTTTAAAAGCAATTTCTACTTCTTTAACTCCCTGCTTCCTTTCAGTTTTGGTTTTTATTTGTTTTGGCAATCTTTTTTTCAGGATAATAAAATCAATTTCCGCTATTTTCCTTCCCGATTTCTTTTCCGTAAATTCAAAACTAATATCGCAATGATTGTCAAGATCTTTTTTTGCTTGTTCAATCACTTTCTTTTTAAACATATTATAACTTCTGTATTTATCTTGTAAGCGCAACATTCTCCTCAAATCAGCCACTGAAATAGTACGTTTTCCGATTCTTTCGTACTGTTTAATTAACTCATATATTCTCATAGAATACTGACTACGAAGAGAAAGCACATTGTAGTCATAAAAGCTAGTAAACCGTTCTTTAAGGTCTATCATGTGCGGTTTTAACTTCGGCACGAAGATAATGCCTATGGTACCTTCCTTATGTTTGTGCATAGACCAAGTAACGAACGGAAATTGCTCTACATTACCGTTTTCATACCTGATCTGTACTACCCTACCCATAAGACGTTTCACAATTTCTATCATCCGCTCATAAAGCGCATGATTATCCTTCAAACCAAGATCTTCCTGAAAGTCTTTTATTCTAAGTTGATAGGTTTTAAAGTCTTCATCACCTTTGCGTACCTGCATTGCCATCAGGTAAATAATTTTCATTTCGATAGGCGTAAGACGGTACTCTGCATTTACTAAATAGTTGCTTTTTACTATCAGTGAACCATTACCAATCTTTTCTATAGTATCCATAGCAAAATGATTTTTTGCAAAATATCATTCCGATACATTAAAAGCAACCTGCTTACATAGAGAGGTTGCATTTTTACTCCTCAAAAGGTTGTTTTATTAAAAATTTATTCCTCAATAAGTTGCTTTTATTTTATAACAGCTACGATTAAGATGGCTTCTTATACCTCATAAGCAATATAATGAAGTATTAAGGGACGCTTTCTATGGCATTTCCTCAAAAAGTTGCTTT
>JBCDJE010000361.1:0-5065 GCA_038748185.1 Bacteroidota bacterium | reverse complement strand
TTCTCAAATAAATATTTCCATTTATACTTTTCAGTTTTACCTCAGTTGAGGCTTCTTCTTTAAAGGAAGCTTTAAGGTTATAGCCTACAATTGGATTATTTTTTTTATTCAAAAATACTAAATCGTCAAGGTCAGAGTACACTTCGCCATTAATCGTTTTCATCTCAAAGTTTGCTGCTTTCTTTTCAAACCAGTTAATATCAACAAATCCGTTAATGGTTTTTATTTCCATACTGTTACTTAAATCCCTTATCTCCACATCAGCATTTATAGTATTAAGTTTTATCAGGCTTTTTTGAGGCACTTTGAGTTCGTAAGTAATTTCGCTAATAATAAATCCTTCATTGCCAGACCAAAAGCGGATATTATCTTCGTCTTGATCGTAGTTTCTTTTACTCATCCAATTATTGAATTTTTTATTGATTTCAGATCGAATGGTTAATATCTCGCCAGTAATAAATTCGTGTTTGAGAGAGTCGTTCAATAAACCATTATTCAAATCTATGCTTGCTTTAAAAGTAATAGTATTTTTATCCCAAGTACTAATTTTTATAATATCAGCAAACTTAAGATCAATATCTATTTTACCAGATGAAGGCATTTCAAAGCTTTTGTCTATAATTTTTTGGGCAGAAAGGTTTAAGGCATGTAGCATAAAAATGCTTACTATTAGTAATGTCTTCATAATGTTTTAAATTAAGAGATAAGCATTTAGAGAAGTAACTGTAAAACAAGACAGTATATAAAATGTAGTTTGCTTTGTTATATAGAAAGCTGAATGATCATTCAGCTTTCCTTAAATAGATATTATCATTAATTGTATTCAATTGAAACTCTACTCCACCACCATTAATTTTCCCTTCAATTTTTCCGCCACCACCAATCCTATGTGTTCCATCTCCACCACCATTAAAAGCGATGTCAAAATTAGTATAAACCTCACCATTCATTGCTCTTAGCTTTATATCGCTTTTAGCATTTGATGGTATTGTCACATCTACATGACCGTTGACCGACTTTATAGCATTGGGTTTTTCTTGATTTAAACTGGCATAAGTAATAGTAATATCGCCATTAGTAGTATTGGCTACAATCGGCCCTTGCGCTTTTTCTATTACTATGTCTGATCCCTTTGCTTCAATTTCAATCTCTCCTGCAATATTTTCAACATTGAAATCGCCGCCATTCCAGTTAGTTTCATTTATATGTAAACTCATAGATTGTGGTATCTTAATCGTATAATCTACATCTTCTCTTGAAGCTTTATCAATTTTTATTTCTCCACTACTTTCTATTACTGAAAGTCCTATTCCTGTATTATCTACCGCAGTATTATAAAGGGCTTTTAATCCTTCAGCTCTTTGTGGAGGTGCTTCAAAACCTCTTGCTGAGATGACTAATTCATTACCATCATAACCACTTACTTTGATATGACTATTACTAAGGTAAATCACCAACTTTCCATTTTTATCACTTACATTCATTTTATACTCTTGGGCTGCAATATTCAAACTACCCACCATAAAAAGAAGTACTGCTATAAGTTGTTTTCTCATTTGTATTAAAATTAAATTTGAATAGATTTTTTTACGATTTTATAATAGAAGCCCGATGCCTTCTTGTGCTTTGCTTCTTACAATATCTATCACTTCTTGATTTTGCAGCAATGCTTCAAACTGAGCTACAGCTCTTTTATCTTCCAATAAAACCAATGCATCAATAATCATTAATTGTATTTCAGGATCTTTTTGCTGTGCTAATGTTTGTAAGAGCACTTCTTGAACTTTGGGTTTATTTTTATAATGAATTAAAGCCTCACAAGCAGCCATTCTAACATTGGTATTTTTATCTGTAGCTAGTGTTTCTGATAAAGCATCAATAATGCGTGTGTCTATCTGTTTCATATCATAAGAGTAGTTCACTGCCATAATCCGATCGCTAGCAGATTGCTGTTTAAGCAACGATAGCATCACAAGCGACTGAGTAGTATTGAGTTCCGCTTTTAAAGCTTGCACTTCCGTTGTTTGTAGTTGTTCAATACGTATTTGCTTATCAATGAAGAAACCGGCGAGGAATAAGGCTACCGAAGCAGCTATTTGCAGAGGAAGCGAGCTATTCCAAGTTTGTTTTATATAAATAAGCCATTGGCCGGTTTTACCTCTCTGCCGTTCTTGTGCGATCTCATTTTTAAGATTTTGATAAAAGTTTTTTGAAATTTCAGCAGGAGCTTCAAACTCAATACTTTTTTCTACACTTTCATAAATAATTCTTAATTGATCGTATTCTGCAAATACAGCTTCGTCTTCAGCTAATTTGCTTTCTACAAGCTGCTTCTCATCTTCAGAAAGATTGCCTTCTAGATATTCAATCAGTTTATCTTTATATGAATCTTTTTCCATCTTTTATACATAAATAATGGTGAAACTTTATCCTTGCTCAGTCATAAAATACAAGCCTTTTAGTTTTTTTATAGCGCGGTGTACTTTTACCTTTACAGCACTTTCAGTTATGTCCATTACTCCGGCTATATCAATGTATTTCATTTTCTGAAATTTACTTAAGATTATGATTTCTCTTTGTTCTTGATCCAGCAAACTGAGGGCTTTGTACAAGGCTTTTTCTCTTTCTGCTTGCTCTACATCTTGTAATTTCTCTGATGCCAAATCACTGATTTTTTCAATGTCACCAAATCTGTTTTTTTTGTTTTTTGCATTACTCATATGATCTTTATATAAGTTCCTAGCCATTTGGAAGAACCAAGACTTAAAACTATGCCCTTGCCGATAGCTATTTCGGTATTTAATAAGCCTGTAAAATACATTTTGTGTAAGGTCTTTACTAAGCTCAGTTTCAAAAGAAAGTTTCAAAAAAAAGTTGTAAAGCATTTTCTGATATCTTTCAAATAGTATAGAGACTTTCTCTAAGTCACCTTGTTTTACCATCTCCATTACGGCTTCATCGGTCATTGTAATAAATTGCTATTGTAATGCTGTATTTTATTTTTAGTTGACTTGGTTACTTTGAGTTATCTGAAAGGTTACAAAAAAAATGTGAAATATTTTTAACTGCTTTGCTTCTTTGCCGTATGAAGCAATAAGAATGATTGTTTAACTATCACTAATATTTAGTTATGAGAGTAATTTTTACAGTTTTGCTTCTCGTTCTATTCGTTTCTGAAATTACATTTTCCCAGAATTTTAATGACGAAAAAGAAGATATTTCTGTGTTACCATTTGGCGGTTGGCAAGGAAATGATGCGGAAGTCTATGAAAAGATCATTACCGAAAAGATTTTAGCACTAATCATAGATTCGAGAAAGTTTAATGTTATTACTTCGGATGATGATGAATTAAAACGTATTGCCAACGAGCTTAGAATACAACTTTCGGGCATGGTAGATGAAAGTACAGCGGTTGAAATTGGTAAACGCAGAGGCGTAAAGCTATTTATTGTAGGAAATTTTACTGGTAATGCTGCTGAGTATCATCGACCTACCTATAACGGTGATGGTGAGCTTCAAGAAGACAGTTACTATTCTGCCCGAATCAGTGCAAACATTAAGTTGATGGAAATTGAAACAGGTAAATACACTACTTCGACCTCAGCTTCTGCATTGGGTAAATCCTCTTCTCAACGAGGAGCAATTAATAAAGCTCTTGACAGACTTGCTTCAGAGATTTATGAGAATTTCAGAAAATACTTCTTGGTTCAGGCTTATATAAGTGGGGTAAACCACAGTGAAATAATTCTTGATAGGGGTGCTGAGCTAGGTGTAAAAGAAGGAATGACTTTCGAAATTCTCGATATTGTGAAAGATAATGGGAAAATAAGAAGTGATGTAGATATACCTGTAGGAACAACAAGAATAGGGATAATAAAAATTACTGGAGCCGAAAATGCTTCTGCCAGAGGATTACTAATGGGACCTTATAAGGAATTGATGCCTGGTTATTTAGTAAGAGAAATGGTTGACGCTGCAAAAACATCCGCAACAATTGTCGACAAAACTTTAAACAAAGTAACCATTAATCGAGGGCAAAATTTTGAGATAAAATCAGGTCAATATTTTACAGTACTAAAATCGACTAAAAAAAGTAGTCAAACTGGAAGAATTAAAAAAGTAGGCCTTATCCATATTAATGAAACAGGAGAGGATTACGCCGTAGGAAAAATCTTAAAAGGGAGATATGCCTTTAAAGAAGGAATGATTGTAGAACAAACAAAAGGAACGCCTTTTATAGTAGGGGCTTCTTATTCTTATGGGGTTGCCCTTAATCAAAGAACTGTTGCTCCAAGTCTTCCTAGTGGTACTCAATCTGTTAATAATGGAGAGCCTGGTTTAGTGAGTATTGAAACAGACTATTTAGAGAACTATAAAAACCTTTCAACGGCTGAAGTGCATACATTTAATGCACATTTTAGAGATCTACTTTATAATTATACTATATCATTAGGGATGGATTTTTATAGTATTGGTGATGGAGAATTAAATGCTTGGGTGCCAAAACTAGGGGCGAGCTATCAAATTCCAATTGTGCCTGAGGTATTGTATATATCGCCCGGTGTAGAAGCAGGCTATGGAAGAATGCGACAAAACTTTACTGAAGTTAATCAACTTTCAGCACAAGAAAGTGATTTTATACAAGATTGGTCACCTATGATAGGTGCTTCTTTAGAAGGAACACTTAGAATACGAAATGTATTGCTATTTGCCAATGTTTCTTACAGGCATCTTCGATTTACCTCGTGGAAATACAGAGCTGAAACCGGTGAATTAGATGATGATGGTGATCCTGAAACAAAATTTTATTCTATACCTGATAGTATGACTCCTTATCCAAGAATAAAACTTGGTCCTGTTTTTACACAAATAGGTTTAAGGATTGAAGTACCTGTTCGATAGGATATCATCTTTCATTTTTGTGAGTTTTTAAAAGATATACTGCAATTGGTAAATCTGCTGGAGCCAATTGGAAAAGTGATAAATCGCTAGGAGGTATCCATACGGCTTCATCATGATCTTTCAATATGAGCATATCTTTACTATAGCTGCATTGATATGCCC
>JBCDJE010000360.1:0-5068 GCA_038748185.1 Bacteroidota bacterium | reverse complement strand
TTTTTTTTGGCCCTTTTTTTATGAATACTGCTATCTCTAAGCCTTTTATAGTAGGTATTCCAGCTTCTTATGTACTACTATTTTTAGGTTGGTTCTCTTTTATCGTATTAGTAGCTTACATTGTGCAAAAAAGTCGCTGGTAGTTTATGTCTTACAATACCATTCTATTTATATCGTGCGCCTATCTGCTACTTACCTTTGTAGCAGCATTTTTCTCTCAACGCATTGGTTTCTTAAAAAAAAATCTCTCTGACAATAGTTTGGTATATGCACTATCTCTTACAGTTTACTGTTCTGCGTGGACATTTTATGGTAGTGTAGGTATAGCAGCTACTACTGGTCTAGGATTCATAGGTGTTTATTTAGGACCTACCTTGCTGGCACCTATGTGGTTGTTTATCCTAAAAAAAATCATTAGAATTAGCAATTACCTGCGAATTACTTCAATTGCTGATTTTATTTCTTCGAGATATGGGAAAAGTGCTAAATTAGGTGCATTGGTATCCATTGTATGTGTACTCATT
This sequence comes from Bacteroidota bacterium, assembly GCA_038748185.1. Lineage (GTDB taxonomy): Bacteria > Bacteroidota > Bacteroidia > Cytophagales > Flammeovirgaceae > Chondrinema. The sequence goes on along the minus strand of JBCDJE010000360.1, from coordinate 4,544 downwards.
ATTATTCCTTATATCTCCATACAGTTAAAAGCGCTAGAGTTTAGTTTTTACTTATTGCAAGATGGCATTGCTACTGATCTTAAAAGCGATATTTTTTACTTAGATCCATCTATGCTTTTCGTGTTGATTTTTGCAGCTTTTGCTATCCTATTCGGTACTACTAACTTAGATCCAAGTGAAAAACACCCTGGCATCGTCAATGTGATAGCTTTTGAGGCCATTATAAAATTGGTATGCTTTCTTATAGGCGCAGTGATGATTATTTTCTATGTTTTTGATGGCATAGGAGATATATTTTCACAGGCACAGCAAAGTTTTGATATGCAAGCATTATCTGTGTTAGGAGGGGAAGGGTACAGCTATCAATCTTGGTTGTTGGTAAGTTTACTTTCTGCTATGGCGTTCATTTTACTACCAAGACAGTTTCACATGGCTGTAGTAGAGAATAACAGTGTTAGGCATGTCAAGAAGGCCACTTGGTTAACCCCTTTATATCTATTTGCCATTTCTTTTCTGGTATTGCCTATTGCTTTTGCTGGTAAGCTCCTTTTGGATTCTCAAATAGAAGCGGATACTTACTTATTGAGCATTCCCATTACGCAAAATATGACCGCAGTAGCGCTTATAGTTTTCATAGGAGGTTTAGCTGCCACTTCAGGTATGATCATCGTCTCTATGATTTCATTGAGTATTATGATCAGTAACAATATCTTCTTGCCCTTACTTTTGAGGATAAAACTCCAATATCAATATTTTTTGAGTGATCTTAATAGCCGTTTAATGCAATTGCGTCGTGTATTGATTGTGGCAGTAATGTTATTGTCATACGGATTCTACAAGTTCTTTTCAATAAATTACTCTATCGTTTCTATAGGGTTGATCTCATTTGCTGGTATTGCCCAACTAGCCCCCGCCGTATTCTTCGGTATGTATTGGAAATGGGCAACAGAAAAAGGAGTACTTATTGGTTTTTGTTGTGGCATTTTGTTGTGGGCTTTTACTATGCCCCTTACTAACTTGGCAGAATTAGGGATAGTAGATAGTATGATACTTACAGATGGACTTTTCGGCATATCTTTTTTAAGACCTACTGCTCTATTTGGATTAGAGGGAATGGACATAGTGAGCCATGGTACCTTTTGGAGTTTATCGATTAATTGTTTGATACTAGTGGTGGTTTCACTCAACTCAAAGCGATCACCCTTAGAAATTACTCAATCTGATATTTTCATCAACCCTGAAAAATATTATAAATCTGAAAAACCAAAGTCGTCTGCTTTTGAAAGACGTGCTGATTTTGAAGAACTATTTAGTGTGCTGAATGCCATTTTAGGTAAAAAAAAAGTACAGAATATCATGAAGAAATACTATGGTGGGTTTAATGAAAAAAGACTACCACTTTACGCAGACTCAGGTTTTATTAATATAGTGGAAAGTCATTTATCAGGAACAATCGGAGCTGCTTCAGCAAAAATATTATTGAACCATGTGGTGGATCAAAAGCCAATTGACCCGGAAGAGCTTATCAAAATGCTCGACGAAACCTATCATGTATATGAATACTCTCAATTACTTGAAAAAAAATCTAAGGAGCTCAGTAATACTACACAAGAATTGAAAAAGGCTAATAAGCAGCTTAAAGAGTTGGATGATCTAAAAAATATGTTCATTAGTAATGTGACCCATGAGTTGAGAACACCCATTACTTCTATTAGGTCCTTAGCGGCTATTTTGGGTAAATACGAGGTAGAAGAAGTAGAAAAAGCCAAGTTTTTGAAAATAATTGATGATGAATCGCATCGGGTTTCTAAATTGATTGATCAAGTATTGGATTTAAGGAAAATAGAAGCAAAACCTAGCTTAGATATCAGCACATTCGCCCTGCAAAATTTAATTGAAAAAATAGTAACAGGGTTTGAAGAGATAAAGAATAACAGACAAATCGATTTACAATTACAAGAGCTAGAAATAAGTACTGATAAAGAAAAACTACAGCAAATACTGATAAATGTCATTGGCAACGCCATAAAATTTACCGATTATTCCAGCGGGGAAATAGCCATTAGTGCTTTTTCTCTAAAAAATAAGGTGGTGGTGAAGGTAAAAGACAATGGAATTGGCATTGAGAAGGCACACCAAAAAAAAGTGTTTGAACGCTTTTACCAAGTTAATAATCAAGGTGAAGGCAAGCATAAAGGCTCTGGCTTAGGTTTGGCCATTTGTAAATCCTATGCCAAAGCCATGGGCATTCAGCTAAGTTTGTCAAGTAAAGTAGGAGAGGGCACTGCGATTACCCTCGAAATTTAAGAAATATTTAATATGAAAATGATACGAATGGATAAAAAAGTACTGATTGTAGATGATGAAGAAAATATTCTCATTAGCCTATCTTATCTATTAAAAAAAGAAGGATATACTGTTAAAACAGCAAGTAATGGTAAGGAGGCACTTGAAAGTTTTAAGCAATTTAAGCCTGAGATAGTTTTACTAGATGTAATGATGCCTGAAAAGGATGGTTTCAGTACAGCAAGTGATATTCGTCAAATAGATAAAAAATCTGAAACACACATCATTTTTTTAACGGCCAAAGGCACCTCACAAGATAAATTACAAGGATATATTTCCGGCGCAGACGATTATGTTGTAAAACCCTTTGATAATGAAGTACTTCTTGACAAAATCATGGAAAGATTAACTTGAAATGCTTTTTTAAATAGGAACTATGCAAAATCCCACAAACAATCTCTGTTTTGTGAATACAAACGACTTTTCAGAACAATTTGATAGTGCGTTTACTCTCAGAGCCCAGTGGAATTGTAACTAAATTTGGTATACTTTCATGCTTGATAGTTTTACATCGCAACAGCGTGAAGGCTTCATAAGTCAGAGCCACTGCATTGTTCCAGTTGTTTGCGACTCTGGTAATTTCCATTTCTACGCACAATGAAATATTACCTTTGCCAATTTCTTTTTCCTTTTTCCACCAATCCACTGTGACTAAAAATCATATTTTCATTCAACACATAATCCCTGGAGACTCGGACAAGGGTTTGACCAGATGGCAGTAAATCTACTATCACCTATAAGATAAAGAATTTCATTCTCCAAAAAACGGAACCCATTTCAGAAAAAATCGCTAACAGATAACCGTTTCTCATATTCCTTTTATCGGGTTATCGGTTTAATGTGATTGAAGCACAACAATCTCTAATTATAATGGATTTAGAAAACAAAAGTATCAATATCATCAGAATGAAATCATTGATAGAATGTCTGGAACCTAAACAAATATGTAAAGTATGGATTTGAGATTGAATATGTTTCGTAACAATCAATACCTGACTTCAAAATAGGCATAAAATAATTTTGATGACCTATTAAATCGACAAAAGTAAGCAGTTAGCACGTAAGGGATTTATGTTCCAAAAAACACTCAAAATTTAGTTAAAATCGCTTTTTATTTACCTGTTTATTGAGTAATGTTATAACAGTTATTTGTTAATCAATTTTTAGATTATGCGCTTCCAAATATTTTTTGAGCTGGAAGAGGGGAGGGTATTGCCTATCAATTATCAATACGCCCTTTCTTCTTGGATTTACAAAGTAATCGATAGGGCAGATAAGGATTATGCCGATTTTTTGCACAAGCAGGGATATGGCAATTTCCTTAAACGCAACTATAAACTATTTACTTTTTCCAGATTGAATTTGCCCTATAAAAAATGGAAGCTAATAGGAGACAGGATAAAGTTCTATACCAATAGAGATCGTGTTACACTTTCATGTACATTCTCTTTTTTTATAGACAAAGGGGCAGAGAGTTTTATAATGGGTTTGTTTAACAACCAAAAATTACGGCTCGGAGACCAGCTCAACCAAGTGGGGTTAAGTGTGCAAAGAGTAGAAGCAAGGCCTATAACAGTACCAAGTAACAAGGTACACATTAAAGCAATTTCACCGATTCTGATAAGTAAGCCAAACTTGAAAGAAAATGGCAAGCTAGGTGCTGATTACCTGAACCCAGCTGCTGACCCAGATTATGCTCATTATTTTATAAAAAACTTACAAACAAAGTATTTGAGTGCCATGCAAGCCAAAGGGATGCCCTTGAAAGAATTAGATACTTCAGATTGGCAATTTGAGCTTTTGAGTGAGGCTAAGTCTAACCTAATTACATTAAAGCAGCATACTGCTGCCCAAACAAGGGTAAAACCTTATAGGTATACCTTTAGCTTAAAAGCCCCCATTCCAGTAATTGAATTCGGTTTGCATGCAGGTTTTGGCGAAGAAACCAGCCAAGGATTGGGTTGTGGAGAATTGGTGGATTAACAAAAAATGAAAAGATATGAAACAAGAAACACAGTATATCGATTACGAATGGCTTACTAAACCTACAGGCGACCCTTTTGCCGATGTGGGTGGTATAGTCATCAAATACTTTTCGGAGAAAAACCCGGATAAAGATATTTTAGATTTGATTGATGAAGTTACTAAGATTTATGTGAATGACTGGGAGAAGAGTATTTATTCTTTTTTTCCAAATT
>JBCDJE010000359.1:0-5071 GCA_038748185.1 Bacteroidota bacterium | reverse complement strand
GTTAAGTAAACAAATGTAAAGAATTACTCAAGAAAAATAGAACGCTGTATTTACAAATGTTTAAACCAATAACTGTCATTTTCATCTATTTGGTACTTACTAGGTTAAAAAAATTAATCTCAACCAGTCAGTAAATCAAAGAATTCCGTTTCTGAAATAACCTTTACCTGTAATGTTTCTGCTTTTTTTAACTTACTTCCTCCAGCTTTGTCTCCAGCTATTAAATAATCGAGTTTACTCGATACTCCAGAGAGTACCTTTCCTCCTTTTGATTTTATTAATTCTTTAAGCGCTTCTCTTTCAATGCCAACAAAAACACCGGAAACCAAAAAAGTCTTGCCCTTTAATACTGCATCTTCCTCTTTTACAAGTAGTTCTTTGGACAATTCAAACTGCAAGCCTGCAGCTTTCAATTCTTCTACAAGCAATTTGTTTTGTTCTTCAGAAAAGAAATCTACTAGACTTTCTGCAATTCTATCACCGATTTCATGTACTGCTACTAGTTCTTCTAACGATGCTCCTGCCAAGTCTTCAATTGTTCTAAAATAAGCTGCTAATTTTTCTGCTACTGTTGCACCAACATAGCGAATACCCAATGCAAATAATACCCTAGGAAAGGGGATAGCTTTAGATTGGGCTAATCCTTCTAAAATATTATCGGCCGATTTCTCTCCAAAGCGATCTAGTTCCAATAGTTGTTCTTTTGTCAACTTATACAAATCACTAGGTCTGTTCAATAGTTCCTGCTTAAATAATTGCTCTATAGTTTCCGGTCCGAGGGACTCTACATTCATAGCTTTTCGCTGAATGAAATGCTCAATTCTGCCTTTGATTTGAGTGGGGCAACCTGTAATATTGGGACAATAATGAGCAGCTTCACCTTCTTTTCGTATAAGTGGAGTATTACAGTTAGGACAATTGTTAATGAAACTAACTTTTACTGCATTTTCCTTTCTTAGCGTTTCATTCACACCTGTGATTTTTGGGATGATCTCCCCTCCTTTCTCAATATACACGGTGTCTTCGAGATGTAAGTTTAGTCTCTCAATTTCATTCGCATTGTGAAGGCTCGCTCGCTTTACAGTTGTACCTGCTAATAGTACTGGCGCCAAATTGGCAACAGGTGTTACAGCGCCCGTTCTACCTACTTGAAATGTAACACTTTGTAGTGTTGTAGCAGCACTTTCAGCTTTATATTTATAGGCGATTGCCCAGCGCGGACTTTTTGCTGTAAAACCTAATGATGCTTGTTGTGCAAAATCATTTACTTTGATTACGATACCATCTGTTTCTACCGGAAAATGCTTTCTTTTCTTTTCCCATTGCCCAATATAAGCTAGAACTTCTTCTATATCCTTACATTTACAATATGTATCCGAAACATTAAATTTCCATGCTGTGAGCTGTTCAAGCGCTTCTGCATGGGTTTTTAAATGCATATTGTCCCAAATAAGTGTATAGGCAAAAAAGCCTAATTTTCGCTTAGCTACCACCGATGAATCTTGCATTTTCAATGTACCGGAAGCCGTATTTCTGGGATTAGCTAAAAGACGCAATGCACTTTTTCCTTCTTTTTCTCGCTGCTCGTTTTCTTTGTCTATCTCAATATTTAATTCGTCAAACCTTTTCTTTGTTAAGAAAACTTCTCCTCTTACTTCAAAGCTTTCAGGTAAATTTTTCCCGATAACCCGAAGTGGAATATGCATAATAGTTTTAGCATTCTCTGTAATCTCATCGCCTTGCACTCCATCACCTCTGGTGACTGCCCGCAATAAGATACCATTTTCATAAGTTAGACTGAGGGCTACTCCATCAAATTTTAATTCACAAGTATAATCGTAGGGTGCTTCTTCTAGTAGCTTTGCGATTCTTTTATCAAAATCAAAAAGTTCTTCTTCACTATAAGTATTGCCCAAAGAAAGCATAGGAGACTTATGCTTTACTGCATTGAATGCTCTAGTAATCGTGCCTCCTACTCTTTTAGAAGGTGAATCGGGAAAGGCAAATTGGGGGAAACTTTTCTCTAATTCTATGAGCTTTTCCAACAACATATCAAACTCATAATCTGTTACTTCAGAAATATCATTTTGATAATATTGCGTATTGTAATGATTGATTTTTTTAGTTAAGACCGCTATTTCCTGTTCGGCTTCTTCGGGTTTCATATTAAGACGTTTTTACAAACTCAAAAATAAACATCTCAATTCATATTTACGAACTTAAATACCAAAGGGCAGGTCATATAAAAAGGCCGAATAGCAGTTTATCAGGATAACCCAAACTATATTTTGTATTCTTAATCTCGAAAGAGAATGGCAGTACTTATATAAAATATAATGTATCTAATTGATATTATGACCTAAGTTTTTTCATCCTATTTGTTACAAGAACTGCCTGCTCATCAGCTATTCCTATAGTAGCAATAGCGCCACTATTAAATTTCAAAAAATCTTTTTCAATTCCGTCACTAAAAATTACACCATTGGTAGGCATTAATGATTCAATAGTTAAATTATTATGGTCTTGAATAATACCCATATTTATCCCTATTTGAGTTCTAACACTTTTGAAGGGCTCACGAACTGCAAATAGTAGCTCTTTATCATTTATAGCAGGTCTCTTTCGTAAGGATTTTTTACCAAATGAACTGGTTATACCATTAGCCATATTAAAAATTGAACTTAACCAACCTGTTGAACCTGCCTGTGTAGAAACTATTATACCACTAGAAGAATGTTCTTCTGTTTGTTTATTAAAAGCTATTTTATATCGTGCAGAAACATGTGAAGCAGCACCAATAAAAAGATCGTTAAAAGCAAGTAATCTTTGCCCATCATTGAGTTTTGCTTCGGCAAATTTCATTGTTTTAGATTGGTATTTACTACTTAATACGCGCTCTACACCATTTATAAAATTTGATATATCAAAAGGAAGTAAAATACCATCATATCTTTCTTTATCAGGATTTACAGCGATTATAGGTAGGCTTTTAGAGTATTTTGCTGTATTAGCAACCAAGCCATCTTGCCCAATTACTACAATAAGATTTTTTTCAGAAAAAATGTAAGAAGAAATGAACTCTCTATCAATTATTTTATTTTTAATAAGTTTCGATAATTGAATTTGAAGGGTTTCTAGTGAGGTTTTAAATATTTTATCTTCTATTAGATATTCTTCGAAGTTACCACCAAGTCTTTCAATATAAAATTTTGCTTGCGCTTTGGTATTAAAGCGCTCAATGAGAGATTCTAAACGAGTTTTGTTTTTTACTATGATAGCATATTCAAAACTCATCTTTTATGATCCTTCTTTTCATTTAAAATGGAATCTAACAAATCAGGGCTAATGTTTAAGTTTCCTATTTTATCTGCATTGCTGGCAAGCTCTCTAAATGCTAAAGAAATGTTGAATTTTGGATCTGTATTGTTATTTAAAGCAGTTAGCGTTTGCCAGTCTATTTCTTTATAGGGTTTAAGTGTGGTTTCTAAAATGTATCCTTTTGTATCAGCTTCTTTTTTATCATTTGCCGCTTTTTGTTCAATTAATTGCTTCCGCTGATTTTCTACTGAAATATCAGCTTCGATTTGCATTTCTCTAAGCTTCCGCTGGTTTTTAGATTTTTGCACATCTAGCTCCATTCTTTTCGCTGCAATTTGCTTCTGCTTTTCTTCAACTGCTATTTCAGTATTTAATTCAGATTCTTTAATCTTTCTCTCTTGCTCTACAGCAAAATTTCGCCTTTCATATATAGCTTGGTCAGCTTCTTGTTGGAGCTTTTCTCTTGTTTCTGTTTCTAACGCCCTAGCCATTTCAGGAGTGGCTTTAATTGCCAAGATATTTGCTCCTAAAATTTCAATCCCCAACATTCCTATAGCTTGTGAAGACTTAAGGCCTTCTAGTATTTTTTCTTCTATCACTTTAGCTGAACGAATGGCTTCTTTCAACTTGATTTCATGTATAAAAGCAGAAGTAGCTGTTTGTGCTTCATTAATTATTCTTTGATTTAGCTTTTCAATATCATTCTTCTTGTATTGCCCATTATCTTGTACAGTAAAATCCAATACCTCTGCTAAGGCCTTGGGCTCGTTTACTTTATAGCTTATTTGCCCCTGAATAGTAACCGTTTGGTAATCCTTAGTTGATTCATCAAAAACGAACGGAAGATCATTGCTCCCCATAGGGATTGCAGAAACAGAACTATTTGGCGCAAAATAAAAAAATGACAGTCCTCGCCCTTCTCGCTTAATTTTCCCATTTTTAAAATGGAGAACATAGGTCATTGAATCAAATTTAATGTGTTTTATACCAAACATGCTCCTTTCTTTCTTATCAGTTTTTATTAGCTAAAAGTATATATCAAGATGTCAATTATATAGAAGTTATTTGAGTTAGTTTTTCATTATGAAAATAAACTAATTCAAACCATTTCTTAAATAAAATCATACAAATCGTTCACAGCAAGCGGCTTAGCGGAAATGAAACCTTCTGCAAACTCTACCCCAACATGTTGTCCTAACTCTCTGGCTCTTGCCTCTAAAAATTTCATAAAATGCGGTGTTGAGATGAAAGTCTGGTTTTCAAGTGACTCATTTCCTCCTGTATAAAACTGAGTAGTGTAGGCTTTTACGGCAGCTATTTTTTGCTCCCAAAACGGTGAAATATCTACTACAAAATCAGGCTTTAAGTAATTGCTTTGGATATAATGAAAAAGTCTATGAGGTCGCCAGTGCTCTTGGGGTTCTCCATTTAACTTGGTTTCAATTTTTTTCAAACCACTAAAAAAACAAGCATCATTAGCCAGTTTAGCACCTTTAGCATGGTCGGGATGTCTATCGTCAATGGTATTCGCCAATACTATTTCAGGCTGGTACTTTCGTATTACTTTAATTAAAGCTAATTGGTGCACTTTATCATTTTGAAAAAAGCCATCAGCAAAAGCTAAATTTTCTCTTACCGAAATCCCCATAATTTGGGAAGCATTGATTGCTTCGGTTTTTCTTGTTTCAACATTTCCTCTTGTTCCTAATTCACCTCTTGTTAGGTCAATTATTCCTACTTTTCTACCTTTGGC
>JBCDJE010000358.1:0-5071 GCA_038748185.1 Bacteroidota bacterium | reverse complement strand
TTAATAATTAGTCTAAATAAGAATAATATGTTCAAATGTTTACTTTTTTTCATAATCCCATTTTTCACTTCCACTGTTTTAGCACAAGAAACAACCATCATTGAAGGTACTGTAGTGGAACAAAGTGGCATTCCTTTAGAATTTGTCAATGTTTATATCAAAGGAAGTAATACAGGTGCTGTCACTGATGAAACCGGGAAATTTTTTTTAACAGGGATACCTAGTGGCGCACAAACATTGATGTTTAGTGCTGTTGGTTATAAAACTATAGCAAAGGATGTTGATCTATCGCCCGGAGAAACATTATCGTTAGCCCTTGTAATGTATGAAGATACCCGAACTCTTCAATCTGTTGAAATCATTGGCCGAGAAGAAACAAGCTATAAAAATACCAAATCCTTCATTGGCACTAAATCGGCTACTTTACTTAAAGATGTACCTCAGTCGATAAGTTATGTAACCAAAGAACTAGCGTTAGACCAAGCTGCATTCAGGGTAAATGATGTGGTAAAAAATATCAGTGGGGTTAACCAATTTTCATTTTATAATGATATTACCATACGTGGACACCGTATTCAGGGACAAAGAAGTTCAGGCAATCTTGTAAACGGAATGCGAGCATTTACCAGTTTTTGGAAACAGCAACTTATTCCTCACATTGAAAGGGTAGAAGTCATAAAAGGACCAGCTTCTGCCTTGTTCGGTAATGCATCACCGGGAGGAACCATTAACCGAGTCACCAAAAAACCACTGGAAGAAACCCGACAATCAATCAGCGCTACTGTTGGGAGTTTCAATACATTCAGAACATTAGGTGATTTTACTGGAGCGATGACTAAAGATAAAACCTTACTTTACAGGCTAAACTTGGGCTATGAAAACTCCGGTAGTTTTAGAGATTTGCAATTCGATAAAAACTTGGTAGTAGCGCCTTCATTCTCGTTTCTCCCTAATGACAACACGCGATTAAATTTTGATATTGTCTATCAAGGATCAGAAGGAAGGCTAGATCGAGGGCAAGCAGTCTTTGGCAATGGTGACCTATTTTCCGTACCCATTAGTAAAGCATTAAATGCAGCCAATGACTACTTAAATGAGGAAAGCATCAATGCCACTATTTCCTTGAATCATAAATTTTCAGAAAGATTAAGCTTCAATAGCATTTACATGCGATCGAGTTATCGCGAGGATTTACTGGAACATCGAACAGCGAATACCTTTGCTGCGCTGGGTGATGGTATGCGCGATCCTGAGCAAGTTGAAATGCGGGTTTTTATTAGAAAACGTAACTGGAACAACGATAACTTCAATAACTATTTCAATATCGATTTTGAAACAGGAGCTATTGAGCATCGCTTATTAGTAGGCTACGACTATTTCCAGCAAATACTTGAACCGGGAGGCTCACAACTGGAAGCAAGAGGGTATTTAAATGCTGCTAGAGATGGGGCTGTCAATACGTTTAATCCTGAGAATGCTGAAGCATTTGCTTTAGATGCAGAGGGCAATCCTATACCTAATGTCCCTCATTTCGATTTAACTGATCCATTTGCTAATCGCATTAGGGATATGAGCGATTATATTTATAACAGGAATAGGGTTTTTCCACAAAGTAAATTGCATTCACATGGTATTTATATTCAAAATCAGGCAACTTTAGGAAAAGTACAACTCTTATTAGGGCTGAGAAGAGAATATTTTGTGGATGTGCTTAATTTTAAAGCAGATAATGAAGATGATGTAACACAAAATGCTTGGATACCACGAGTAGGATTGGTTTATACATTCAGCCCAAATATCAATTTCTATGGCACTTGGGTAAAAGGCTATCAGCCACAAACAGCAAGTGTGATAAATGATCCTAATGCGGGAGGCCCTTTTGACCCTTTGATAGGTGAATTATTTGAAGTTGGGGCAAAATCTGACTGGTTTGAAGGTAGGTTAAGTGCAACCTTGGCTATTTATCATCTTACAGAAAATGGCGCATTATATAATGCCAACAATATTGAAAATCCTGATTTACAAGTACAGATTGGTGAGGAAGTTTCCCAAGGAGTAGAGTTAGATTTAGCCGGAAGTATTACCGATAATTGGAGTATTGTAGCGAGTTATGCTTTTAACGATGCGGTGATAACTGAAAGCGATGAAGTAGCTGAAATTGATAGGCAAAAGCCAAATGCTCCGCGACACACCGGTAATGTCTGGACGAAATATATTATTAATAGAGGTTCTTTAAAGGGGATTGGTTTTGGTTTTGGCGCTAATTTCGTTTCTGAGCGATTTGGGTCATTGGGTAATGTAGCAAATCCACCAGTTTTTCCAAATTACCAAGTAGTTGATGCGGCTTTGTATTACAAATTGGAAAAATTTCAGATACAAGTAAATTTGAATAATGTATTTAACGAAACACATTGGGTAGGAGGGTATGATTTTATCAGAGCCTTCCCCGGTGCACCTAGAAATGTTTTAACAACAGTTTCTTATACATTTTAGGAGTGAAAGGGAATAAATTAATATGGAAAATTCATAGCTGGGTTGGGCTGTATGCCGGAGTAGCGATTGCTTTTCTGAGTGTTACTGGGGCGGCAGCCTTATTCAGAATAGAATTAGACCAATTATTTAATGCTTCTTTAAGAAAGGTTGAAATAACAGGAGAAAAAATTCCTCTCACTCCAATAGTTGAAAAAGTATTGGCTGCGCATCCAGATAAATATCTTTTTGAGGTAGAATTGCCAAAAGAGCAAAATGGGAGTTGGAATTTGAGACTTTTTCCGATAGAAAAGAGAAAACTATTTCCTGTAATTTGGGAGGTATTTGTAAACCCATACAATGGCGAAATATTAGGAGAACGCAATTACTATAGAACATTTAACTATTACCTTCGAAATATTCATGTGAGGTTTTATGAGGGCTTCTTTGGTAGACAAATAGTAGGTTTGGCAGGGCTAGCCCTGCTCATTTCAACCATTACAGGCTTTCTCATTTATGGAAAATTTATGAAGAAGCAATTCTTTGGTAATATCCGAAAAAAGAACCTTAGGGTTTCCCAAGCCGATTATCATAAACTCATTGGCATTACAACCTTATCATTTAACCTGATGATTGCGATTACGGGTGCTTGGCTCGGTCTTCAAACATACTTACAAAAATGGCTCGCGATTGAGCGACCCAATACATTTGTCCGTACAGAAAAGCCAATAGAAAAAGTAATAGATCGAGATTTTGTATTTAATTATGATTCCGTTTACCAAGCTGCTCGGCAAAATTTTCCTGAACTTATTCCCTTATACTTGCGTCCGTCTGAAAATGGTTCCAGAACCGTAATGGTGATTGGAGATGTACCCCGTCAAGCTTATGAGCGAAATAGTAATAAAATTGTATTTGATAAAGAAAATTATTCCATGCTTTATAAATACAACATTAGTGATGATGATTTTGGAGGGAAACTATTTTATGTGCAAGAATCATTTCATTTTGGCGATTTTGGGGGCATTTGGCTGAAATTATTTTACTGTTTTTTGGCATTGACCTCAGGCTTTCTTGCTTTGAGTGGCTTTATTATTTATTTGAAGCGTGCTGAAAAAAAACGAAAAGAAAAGCCTTCTTTTGTCGAGCTAAAACCTTTGTTAATTCGCTGGTCTGGCATAATTATAGGCTTTTGTATATTTACTGGAATGCTAAGTTTGATTTGGGGAATTGGCATTCCTACATTAATTGTAATGATTACTTTTTATGGATTTCTACTATTTCTGGTAATAAAAACTTCATACAAAGTCATAAAAGGAAATCTACAGAAACCTATAAATGTATGAGAAAAACACCTAATTATATTGACGAACATGTACTGAGTCCAATCATTTGCCTATTTACATTGACTTCCCTTATCGGGCTCATTTACTTTTTAAATGAATGGTCTATCATTACAAGTGAATCCGAAAAATTGCGTTTTTATAATTTTACATCTGATTCAGAAAAACAGGCTTACACTTTGAATGTAAGAAATTCTTCTATGATACTACTATTACTAATTCTTTTTCAAGCTTTCAGTATGGTAATTAAGAAAAGATGGTTGCTTACAGCGCAGATATTATTAGCAATTTGCAGTAGCTGGTATATTTTCTTTTAAATCCCGAATTGTTGGCAGACAACCTTCATTCAACGATTTATTACTTCACAAATGCGGATCATTTCACTTGCTGTGAATTTTTTTTCCTTAATCTTCCGATCAAAGCTCGTTCTGGGAATGCCTGTTTCCCTAACAATATAAGATTTAGTCATACCAAATGACTTAATCACCAGTGGCAATTCTTTTTGTAGTTCAAGAAATGCTTTTGCAATTTCTATATTTATTCTATGCGGCATGCAAGTATATTTTTAGTTTAAAATGCTTTAGATGTTTATTCAACTTAGTTCTATGATATGATTCCTTAATTGTGTGGATACTAATATGAAAATAAAATAAGACTTATCCAAATATGGGAAAATTTACACTAATACTAAGAATATAAACTATGCTTTTAAATATTTGAAGGTCTTATTTTATCTACTAACTCGATGAGGTAAGTGTTAGCATTTCATTTTTAGAGATAGAAATTGCAGCATATGTCAACGAAAAATCGTGCAGTGGAAAAAAATTATGCAAAGAATAAACCTTATCTTAATATTTATAGCTGTATTTAGCTGTAAACAAAATGATGTTGAACCTAACCGGTTAGCCTCAAACCTTAATAAAGATTTTGAAATAGTTATAAATCAAGATATTTATCTTAAAAATACACTTTCAGTCGATGATTTTGTGTTCAAAGTATCAGAAATTACTGATTCAAGATGCCCTTCTGATGTTGACTGTGTTCAATTTGGTTGGGTAGATGTGATAGGTGAAGTGAAAGATAGTGAAACAAATCAAGCGGTAACTTTAACATTTTGTCTAGGATATTGTAAAAAAGCAGCGACTGGCATGCTGGAACAAGATACTATTCCATTCAAATTGAATGAGAAAAATTATCGTGCAATACTCAAAGCAGTGATACCTTTTCCAACTACATCAAACACTGACCTGCCTAAAAGTGCA
>JBCDJE010000357.1:0-5072 GCA_038748185.1 Bacteroidota bacterium | reverse complement strand
TTTATGTGAGTTCCTGAATGTATTCAAATTTTTTGAATATTCAGAAATCAAAAAATTTTAAACAAATGAAAGGTCTCATCAAATATTTTATACAGCATCCTACATTAGTAAATTTATTTGTATTTCTACTGGCAGGACTCGGATTAATGCAACTTTTCCAAACACAAAGTACAAGTTTCCCCAGTCAAAAAGTACGCTTTATCGACCTAGTCGTTCCTTTTCCCGGTGCAAGTCCTAGTGAAGTGGAAGAGGGTGTTACTGCCAAAATAGAAGATAATCTTGAAGGGATTAATGGAATTGATCGTGTTACGTCAACTTCAGAGGAAAACAGAGCTGCCCTACAAGTAGAAATGGAAGAAAACGCAGATGCTGATAAACTTCTTGTAGAAGTAAGAAATGCTGTTGATAAAATTAATAATTTCCCACAAGGTGTTGAACCTCCTTCTGTAACAAAGCGTGAGCCAATGGATATTACTATGAGTATTGGCTTACTTGGCGATTTGCCTTTGCAAACCATGAAAGATTACGCCGAAGAAATTAAAGACGATTTAATTGCTTTACCCGGTATTTCCAATGTATTTGTTAATGGAATACCCGATGAAGAAATTGAGATTAGAATCAGAGAAAACGATTTAAGAGCGTATAATTTAACTATTAACGATGTAAAAGTTGCTGTCCAAAATGCGAATTTAGAAACTTTTGGAGGTACAATAGAAACTGGTGAACAAAATATTTCTATTAAAGCTGATGACAAAGGGTATTATGCGAAAGGCCTTCAGAATATTATTATTCGTGCTACACCAAACGGCAATGTTGTTTACCTGAAAGATGTAGCAGAGATAATAGACCAATTTAAAGATGCAGCAACAGCGCGCTACTTTATCAATAAATCTACAATAGTTGTAAATGTATATACCCTTAATAGTGAAGATATACTTGAAAATGCTGCTGCTGCCAGAGAGATTGTGAAAAAGTTTAATGCAAGCCATGCTGGTGTAGAGTTAAAGATATTAGAAGACGGGACAGTAAACTTAAGAAGCAGGCTCAATGCCATGATAGATAATGGTATTGTCGGTATTATATTAGTACTTATTGTGTTGGGCTTATTCCTCGACAGGTACTTAGCACTATGGGTAGCACTTAAAATCCCTGTAGCAATCATTGGCATGTTTGTGTTTGCAGATATCTATGGGATGACAATTAATGTAGTATCTCTATTTGGTTTTATCTTAGTATTGGGTATTTTGGTAGATGATGGTGTGGTAATTGGTGAAAATATTTACCAACATGCGAAAGAAAAAGGGAAAAATCCGCTCAAAGCAGCATTAGATGGTACTATGGAAATGGTCACACCCGTGCTTATTTCTCTTTCTACTACAGCTGTTGCATTTACACTTTTCCTCTTTTTACCAACACAAGCTGGAGAGTTTTTTGGTGAAATGGCATTTGTTGTAATTGCTGTACTAATTGTAGCTTTACTGGAAAGCTTTTTTATTCTACCTGCTCATTTAGCCCACTCAAAAGGCTTACAAAAAGAGACTAAACTCACAAAAATTGAAAAATGGGCAACCAACTCCATGATTTTTTTAAGAGAGAAATTATATATGCCAATTTTTAATAAAAGTGTAGTAGGAAAAGCTTATCCAAAAATTCTCACTTTTATTGTTTTTGTATTGCTTCTGGTAGGTTCGGTGAGTATGGTCGGAAATGGAATAGTAAACTTTACATTCTTTCCTAATTTAGATGACGATGCCGTTTTTATTGAGTTAGAGTTACCTCCCGGAACACCTGTTGAGGTTACGAAAGCCAAGTTAGCTCAAATAGAAGAAGGCACATGGAAAGTCAACGAAAAATACCGCGATAAAAGAAAAGATGGAAAGGATATCGTTATGTTCGTCGAACAGATTACCGGACCTTTAGATAACCAAGGAGAATTGAAAGTTACTTTTTTGAATGGAGAAGAAAGAGGTATTAGTTCTTTCCAGCTTTCAAAAGATATTAG
Organism: Bacteroidota bacterium; assembly: GCA_038748185.1. GTDB lineage: Bacteria > Bacteroidota > Bacteroidia > Cytophagales > Flammeovirgaceae > Chondrinema. The sequence goes on along the minus strand of JBCDJE010000357.1, from coordinate 3,070 downwards.
AGAGGCATCTCCCAAAATTCCTGAAGCAACTCGATTAATCTATGGACTTGGTGCTTCAACTGCTGTTTTTGGCTTACCTGTTTCTTTTGCGCTCATCGGGAAAAACCTCGATGAACTTAGGAAAGCAAAAGAAGAGTTAAAGGCTGCTATGAAAAGCCATCCTGACGTGAAAGATGTCTCAGATAATGACATGACAGGTATTCAGGAATTACGAGTAAAGTTAAAACCGGAAGCTGAATTACTAGGCTTAAATTTAGCCAGTGCGATGTCACAAGTGAGGGCTGGATTCTTCGGGATGGAGGCGCAGAGTATACAAAGAGGAGATGATGAAGTGAAAGTGTGGATAAGGTATCCTAAAGAAGGACGAAATTCAGCAGCTCAACTAATGGACATGCGAATTTCAGGGCCTAAAGGGAATGCTTATCTTTTAAAAGACATTGCCAATGTTGAAAAAAAAACAGGGACACTCACTATCAACCATATTGAAGGACGTAGAGAGATGAGACTGGAAGCAAATGTCGCTAGTAAGAATGTTTCAGCCCCTAAAGCCATTGCAGATATTGAAGAAAATATTTTACCAAGCATACTGGCAAAATACCCTTCGGTATCTTACTCGGTAGAAGGTCAGAATAGGATGTCGTTTAAATTAATTGGGGCAATTTCTATAGTCGGTCCAATTGTATTACTTTTTATTTTGGCATTAATCATCATCAACTGTAATTCCTTTTCGCAAGGTTTACTGGTATTCAGTCTTTTTCCATTTGCTCTTATAGGAGTCATTTTTGGCCATTGGGTACATGGTGATGCATTGAGCATTTTTTCCTTAATAGGCACTATTGCCCTACTTGGTGTATTTGTCAATAATGCCTTGGTATTTATTTCTACCTTAAATGATTTATTAAAAGATGGGAAAAGCTTTAACGAGGCTATTGCAGAATCTGCCCGTTCTAGGTTCAGACCTATTGTACTTACTTCTATCACGACTATTGCAGGCTTAGGACCACTTGTTTTTTCTAGCAGTATATCAGCCCAATTTCTCAAAGGACCGGCGATTGCAATGGCTTACGGTTTAGGTTTTGGGATTTTCAATGTATTAATCCTCTTTCCCGTTTACTTGATTGCTTTTAATAAGCTGAGGCAGTTATGGTATAACCGAATTAGGAAACTAAAACTCACCCCGGCAGAAGTAGAACCGGCTGTAAGGAAATTGAAATATATTATTAATGAATAATCTTAAGATAATGAATTCAAAAAAAATTATCGTGGGTATAGTATGGCTCTTCTTTTCAGGAGCAAGCTACTCACAAGAATTACTGACATTGGAACAAGCAGTAGCTGCTGCTTTAGAAAATAATCATGATATCAAACTGGAAAAATATAATGTAGAAGTTAGTGAAAATAATGTATCTAGGGCAATTTCAGGGCAAATGCCTATTCTTGAATATAATGCCAATGTTGAATTTGGTTATGCTGATGCTGAAACCGAGGTATTAAATTTAAACCCCGGAGAGCCGGCTGGACCACCTCTTGAGTTAGAAGGTACTTCTTTAGATGTATCACTCCAACCTCAAATAACCATTCCATTATTTAATGGTTTTGCTGGGAAATATACTTACCAGATGTTGCAAAATGCCAATGATATAAGCCAATTGCAGCTAGAAAATATTACAGAAGATGTGGTAAAGCAAACAGTTGTTGCATATATAGATGTAGCTAGGCAACAAGCTAAACTTAAAATAGATCAGGAAAATATTGCCATTTCGAATGACCGAGTACTTCGCACAGCTGCAGATGCTAAATATGGAAATGCCAATACCGTTCGAAGATTACAATCGGAAGTAGATTTAAAAACAGATAGTGTTGCCTACAGAAATACCATATTAGGTTATGAAAATGCCAAAAGGAATTTGAACCTGATTTTAGGTCAAAATGCTGGTGTAGACTTTCTGGTCGAAGAAGATATTTTACTCATACAAAAACTTGAATATGAAGTATTGAACAATAACATGTTGGTGCAAAACACAATGCTCAAGCTAACAGAAAAGAATATTTCTAACAATGAAAAAGACATCAAGATCAAAAAAGCACAAATGAAGCCTAGCATTAGTGCATATGCAAATTATACGTATTACAGAACTGAAGATGAGGCAAATTTTTTACAAAGCAACCGAACAATAGGCCCTAATGCAGGTTTGAGATTAAGCTTTCCCATTTGGACAGGAGGTGCAGCTAAAATTCAATTGCAGAATTCTAAAATTTCTTTAGCACAATCTAAAACCTATTTCGAACAAGTTCAACTACAGCTCGAAACGCAATTGTCGAATACTTATGCTGAGTACATAAATTACTTGGAGCAGTTGAGAATTGAAGAAGCCAACCTTGAAACTTTTGAAACAAATTATGAAAAAACCAGAGAGGATTATGCTTTAGGTCAGGTAGATGCTTCTGATTTAAGAACAGCACAGTTGAATCTTTCTTCCGCCAAGAATAGAATTAATAATTTGAAATATAATGTAAAACAAACCGAAATCCAGCTTTTACAAATCAGTGGTGAAATATAAATCTAAAAATTCTAAAAAAATGAAAAAGAACATCTTATTATTTATGCCTATTTTACTGCTTACTGTATTAAAGACCCAAGCACAAGGTACAGTACAAGTAACTGTAAACGAAGTAGAAAATGGTAAAGGTAAATTAATCGTAATGCTTTTTAATGAAGAGGAAGGCTTTCCCATGGAAAAAGCGAAAGCATATAAGGAAGCAAATCTTGAAGCGCAAGTCGGTAAAATGGTTCATACTTTTAGCAACTTACCCTTTGACACTTACGCAGTTTCTATTGTGCACGACGAAAATGAAAACGGAGAAGTGGATAGAAATTTTGTCGGTTTTCCTAAGGAGAAGGTAGGAGCTTCTTTTCAAAAAGGTTTGGGCAAACCAAGCTTCAAAAAATCACAGTTTACTATTTCGGAAACGCAAAAAACTATTTCGTTGGATATGCAATTCATCAATTAAGTCTGCTTAAAAATTAAAATTATGAAACGTCCATGAGTAAATAATTATTAACTCACAC
>JBCDJE010000356.1:0-5078 GCA_038748185.1 Bacteroidota bacterium | reverse complement strand
TTCAAAAGAACCACCACTGGTTGAATAAACTATAATATAACTAAAGTCTTTTGCCCTGGCACACTGAATATGAAAATTAACAGCCTCATTTTGGCTAATTATAAGTCTTTGATCGGGCAAGCGTTCAGGGTCAATAAAGGGGCGGGACTCAAAAAGATTTCGCACATGGCGCATATCATTGCCCCCTTCAAAATCCAGTGCTTCATACCAAAAATAATTGAAATGAGTTGACTTTCCTTTATCCTCTTCTGTAGCCATTTGCCAGATACCATTTCCTCCATAAGTGAACCCAAATCCTCCAGCTAATATCGACCAATAAGCCCTTCTTCGTAAATGCCAAGCATTAAACACCCCATTTTTAAACTGATGCATTACAGGATGATATTCGTAACAAGGCTCCGATTCTAATGTCGGCTTCACCAATTCCATTTGGTAATCTTGCTGAATGCGTTCAAAATTACGATTTCCAATTTTATGTCCCGACTGTATCATGTTAAAGTCAAGCCATTCTTTACTATGATAGAACTCAGCAGAAGATGTTGCAGGTGGTTTGTAAGTGCCCCCTTGTGGATGAAAGCTTATTAAAACTTGATCTGCCTTTCCATCAGCGAAACTCTCTGTAATACCTAAAGCCATGCTATCGTATACATCATCTTGGTTACCCCAAGTATCTCCACCTAATATCCAGATAATATTCTTAAAGCCCTTATATCTTTCTCCTAATAATTTCGCATATTGATAAGCTGCTTCTGGGTTATCAGTAAATATTTTATTTCTAGGGATTCCATGCTCTTTTTCTACATAAGTACGTGCCCATGCTGGTAAAAGCGCCAAATACAACCCATATTCGTCAGCTGTATTTACTACAAAATCTATATGCTGCCAATAGGCATCATTTAATTGGGTAGGGTCGAAATCAATAAAAGGACGATCACCATTTCGATTGGTTTGCGTTATATCCGATGGTAAAAGATGTGTCTGAATAACATTATAGCCTTTACTGTATCTGTCTTCAAAATACCTTATTGTCTCATTACGATTTAGATTTACAAATAATTTCCAGCCAGTATCACCTAACCAAAAAAAAGGTTCATCATTTTCTGTAACTAAAAAACGCTTGTTTTCGCTAACTTTTAAACCAGACAGCTTCGAAGGTTTTTTTTTAATCCAAATAAAACTTAAAACAAAACTAATAGTAAACAGCGCTAACAACCTAAAATAAAAAGACATGTTGTTTCAAAGTTAATTACTCCTTTCAGTTCAATTTATAGAAGATTTTTAAATTATTAAGCTATAATATTAAAAAAGGCAAAAAATTACCGAATCAGTAACTTTTAAAAACAGTATTTAAGCTTACAACTTAAAATTTTAAAAGTATCATTATTTTAACTCTAGCTCAGAAAAATACACAAATAACCTATTTAGTCTTTTTCTCGTCTATATCTTACATCACCAACAAATATAAAATATTGAAAATTAACATATTATTTTGGCTATACGGCATATTGTTTATGTTCATCTCAGGCTTTACCTTTTGGGCTAGTTCTTCCGATGTAAAAGCTATTGAAGAAGGAAAATTACTTTCCTCCACTATTAATAAACATTTTGCTGAAAATCCAAATAAGCCACTTTATTTAAATAAAATAACAGCATTTAATTGGGATAATATATATATAGCAGGGTCTTATACTGATATCGAAAGGCTGGAAAAAACACTAGAAATTCATTTAACACAACTTAAATCAACGGGTATCGAACAACATGACGATATTAACTTAGTACTTTTTTTCGAATCTAATAAGCTTTTAAAACATATAACTATTTCACGAGGTATTCTTGATTTTTCTACTCTTTCAGGCAAAAATATTACAAAAGAAAATGCAGTCTTTTCACTTTCCAAAAACAAAACAAGCACATTGACTTTAGCTATAAAATAAACCATGTGTTAGGCCCATTTGAAAGATTTATACAATGCTTAACACCACCCTATAACTAGATCGCTTAAAATACCCACGGCTTTTGAACATAACTCAGATCTCACAATTCAATTTTAAATAAATCTCTCCATTCATCTTCCAAAAGCTTCCCTACTCTAAACCTTTCCAATTCCGATATCTCTTTATTCATAAACTATACAGATTTATAGCTTATAATATCATTTATGTAAGAATTTTAGAAAGATCAAAAAAATCTCCAATACTAAATAAGCAGCATTAACTGTTCATTCTTCTGATTAATTTAAACTTGTTAATAAAATATAATCACTTTTACACGATGAAGAAATTTTATCTTTCCATTATTGCCCTTCTCACTATTGGTTTATATTTATCTTCTTGCTCTGATGAGGATAATGATGAAGTAAATCCTTTAAGTGAGGGAGAGGTTTTGGCTAATACACAAAACCAAACAGAAGAAAGAGCAATACCTGTTGCCCAACTTGCAAGTGGCATTGCTATTGAAAATGGCACAAAGAAAAATGGTACCGCTCCTGTTCCTACCGGCAGTTTGGACTTCCAAATTAATACTGAAAACCAAGAGGCTTTTTTAAATTCCGGCTTTACAATTAATTTTTCTTCGACTGATAATGTAGCCGGTGCTTACATTCAATTTAAAGATGCAGAGGGCAATAACATCGATGGTTATTTTGATGTACCTCTTACATCAATTTTCGCTAATGCCAGAATTACTAAAAATAAAAAATCGAAAATTCAACGCAAAAGGACAACAGAAGATGAGGGTATCGAAATTGACGTAGATTTTAGTACTGCTATTGAAGCTGGAACATTTTGTTATGATATCTGTGTGTATGATGACAATGGAAATATCAGCCAGATTGAAGAAGTTTGTGTTGAAGTTGAGGCTTGGGGTGGAAATGCTACTATTGTAGGAGAATGGATATTTGACAGATATGATCCTATTGATGAAGACGAAGAAACTTTCACTCAGACAATTTATTGTGAGAATGGTGATTCAATAGAGAATGTAGCCTACTATATACAAGAAGAAAGTGAATGGACTTTTGTTTTAAATGCTGATGGAAGCTATTATGAAAGATATGATGAGGTAGAAAAAAGCATAGATTTTGACGAATCAGTAGAAAATTGCACAGCAATCTACGAAACAATTGAAGAAGATGAAAAATACTCTGGGTACTGGGCTTTTAATGAAGCAGCAGGCACTCTTACTGTAATTGATTTTAAATATGAAAATCTATCATTTCCTGAAGAAAACGAAGAATACGATGAAGGTGATTTATATTTTGAAGGGGTGAAAGCCGAAGTGATAGCAGGTGAATTAGTTTTAACGGAAACATTTACTGAAGACGGTGAAACAATTACTGAAAAAGTTATTTTCAAGAAAAAGTGAGAATACTTTTCTTAATAAAAAAAGCCCGCAAAAGCGGGCTTTTTTTATTAACCATTCTCTGGTCTAAGTTTTCTTACTTCCCTACCTGCTTTCCACATTTCTGATTCATGCAACTCTTTTAACTCTTCTTCCAATTTTTCTCTATAATCTGGCTGACTGTTAGAATCAATAGATTTCTGCGCTTCATTCCCAGAAGCAACACTTTCATATAGCTCTTTAAAAACAGGTTTCACAGCATCTTTAAACTTATCTTTCCAGTCAAGTGCACCACGTTGAGCAGTTGTAGAACAATTAGCATACATCCAGTCCATGCCATTCTCAGCAACAAGTGGCATTAAACTTTGAGTCAATTCTTCAACAGTTTCATTAAATGCTTCAGAAGGTGAATGCCCTTTGCTCCTTAATACTTCATATTGCGCTGAAAAAATTCCTTGAATCGCCCCCATTAGTGTCCCTCTCTCGCCAGTTAGGTCACTATATACTTCTTTTTGGAAGGTAGTAGGGAATAGATAACCTGAGCCAACAGCAATGCCTAATGCCACTACCCTATCTTTAGCTTTACCTGTAGCATCTTGGAAAATTGCATAACTTGAATTAAGTCCTCTTCCCTCTAAAAACATTCTCCTCAAACTTGTTCCAGAACCTTTGGGGGCAACTAAAATTACATCTACATCTTCAGGAGGAACAATACCAGTACGGTCTTTGTAAGTAATGCCAAATCCATGTGAAAAGTACAATGCCTTCCCAGGGGTTAAATGCTTTTTTACTGTTGGCCAAAGCGCAATCTGAGCTGCATCTGAGAGAAGATAACAAATAATCGTTCCTTTCTCTAATGCTTCTTCTATCTCAAAAAGAGTTTCACCTGGAACAAAGCCATCGGCAATAGCTTTATCCCAAGATTTAGAAGGTTTTCTCTGTCCAATAATTACATTAACCCCATTGTCTTGCTGATTAAGTGCCTGCCCCGGTCCTTGAACACCATATCCAATTACTGCTACAGTTTCTCCTTTCAACACTTCCTGTGCTTTACTTAGTGGGAACTCTTCACGTGTTACCACTTCTTCTTCTACGCCTCCAAAATTTATCTTAGCCATAAAAATTTAAAATTGATATTATAAAATAGTTAGATGTTTGAGTTCGATATTTTCATTTTGAATTTATTTTTCTGCTGGATAAGTCAATTCTTCCATTTCTTTAAGATATGCCATTACTTTTTTCATTGGCTTGGGTATTGCCACCCGACCTGAACGTACAAAACCTAATACACCATAGGGCTTTAAAGCTTCAAAAAGCGCTTGTGTTTCATGCTCGTGTCCGGTTTTTTCAATTACTATAAATTCTTTTTCTAATGTAAGTATCCTAGCAAAGTGGTGTCTAATAATGTTTTCAATGGTTTCTCCACCAAACAAAGCCTTTGTAGGAATTTTATACAGCGCAATTTCCTGATATATTACTTGAGACTCTTCATAAAAAAAAGCCTTATGTACCCCAATCTGTTTTTCTATTTGCTTTACAACTTTTACTACCTGCGAAGGTGTTGTTTTAATGACAATGGTAAACCTATAAATATCTTTCAGCTCTGACTCAGAAGTCGTTAAGCTTAAAATATTCATCTTTCTCCTAGTAAAGATAATAGTAATTTGGTTTACTAAGCCAATCTTGTTTTCAGTAAAAATGGAAAGTATAAATCTTTTTTCTTCTTCTTGATTTTC
>JBCDJE010000355.1:0-5098 GCA_038748185.1 Bacteroidota bacterium | reverse complement strand
TTACTGCATCGTAACTATATTCAGGATCAGAAATAGAAGGAAGATATAATTTTTGAGGATTAATATCTGAAAAACCCCCATTTCTATCAGCGCTCCACTGCATAGGTGTTCGAACGCCATCTCTATCGCCTAAGTAAATATTATCACCCATGCCTATTTCGTCTCCATAATAAATTACCGGAGTTCCAGGCAATGAAAAGAGTAAGTAATTCATCAACTCTATTTTCTTGCGGTTGTTATCTAACAAAGGGGCTAGTCTGTGTCTAATTCCTAGGTTAATGCGCGCTTGAGAATCTTTAGTATAAGCGCGATACATATAATCTCTTTCTTCATCAGTCACCATTTCGAGTGTAAGCTCATCATGATTTCTTAAAAACATTGCCCATTGACAATTAGCAGGAATCTCAGGAGTTTGCTCAATAATATCAATAATAGGATGCCGGTCTTCCATTTTTAAAGACATAAAAAGGCGGGGCATAATGGGAAAGTGGTAATTCATATGGCATTCATCACCTTCTCCAAAATAAGATGCAGAGTCTTCTGGCCACATATTAGCTTCAGCCAACAACATTTTATTGCTGTGATTTTCATCTACATGCTTACGCAGTTTTTTAAGAAAATCATGGGTTTCAGGAAGGTTTTCACAATTTGTACCTTCCCGCTCAAAAAGATAAGGAATTGCATCTAACCTAAAGCCGTCAACTCCAAGGTTGAGCCAAAAATCAATAATATTAAAGACTTCTTTTTGTACTTCAGGGTGATCGAAATTAAGATCTGGCTGGTGGGAGTAAAACCTATGCCAATAATATGCTTTCGCTATTGGATCCCAGGTCCAGTTAGAAGTTTCAAAATCTTGAAATATAATTCGAGTATCTTTATATTTTTCTTGGTTATCACTCCATACATAGTAATTACGAAAATTAGATCCCTCTGGTGCATATCTGGCACGCTGAAACCACGGATGCTGATCTGAAGTGTGATTTAGCACTAATTCTGTGATCACTTTCATATCTAGCTTATGGGCTTTATCAAGTAATTTTTTGAGATGCTTTACTTTACCATAAGCAGGATTAATATTGTAATAATCAGCAATATCATAGCCTCCATCACGCTGTGGAGATGGGTAAAAAGGTAATAACCAAATAGCAGTTACCCCAAGATCGTGTAAGTAATCTATTCTGTTTATCAACCCTTTAAAATCGCCAACTCCATCAGAATTGCTATCTTGAAAAGCTTTTATATGTAATTCATAAATAATAGCATCTTTATACCAAAGTATATTATCTTGTAAATTTGGCTTATAATCAGTCATGTTAAAATTAGGTATGATTAGCGATTTTAAAGAGTTTAATGATTTACTTACTATGAAAAAAAATGATTTTACGGTTATTTATAATGAAGGATAAAGTGTAAAAGTTTTAATTTCTTAAGAGAAAAATATTGGGCAAAACCTTTTTAGAAATATAGACAAATAAGATCAATACTTTGGATAAAAAATATGAGTTATGAAAAATGTTTTCTAAAATAGTTTAGTAGAGGATGAAGCGTTTAATTGAGGCTATTTTCATAAAGTTTGTACATCAATACTAATGCATTTTTTATAAAAACAAAAAGGCCACCTTTACAGGCAGCCCTTTTCTAAGTAACATAAAGCTTTCTACTTAGCCATAAGCTTTATGCATGGAATGATCATCTCTTCTAATGATATACCTCCATGTTGAAAAGTATCTTTGTAATACTTCACATAGTGGTTATAATTATTTGGGTATGCGAAAAAATAATCTTCTGTGGCAAAAACATAAGAAGTTGACACATTAATCTTAGGTAAGTTAAAAGCCGTTGGGTTATCTGCCACTAAAACATTCTTTTTATCAAAACTTAAGTTTTTACCTTGCTTGTAACGCAAATTAGTATTCGTATTTCTATCACCTATAATTTTGTAAGGTCTTTTACAACGTATCGTACCATGATCAGTACTGAGTATTACAGTGGCTTTCTTATTTGATAGAAATTTTAAGGTTTCTAGTAATGGAGAATGCATAAACCAAGAATAGGTTAAAGAACGATAAGCTGGTTCATCTGGCGCTAATTCTCTTATCATTTCTGTATCGGTTCGAGCATGAGAAAGCATATCTACAAAGTTGTAGACTAATACATTCAACTTATTATTCATAAGATTATGAATATTGTCTAATACATGCTTGCCTTGGTTTACATGAATCACTTTATTGTAGGATGCTTTTGCGTTTATTCGCCTTCTTTTAAGCTGTCTGAAAAGAAATTCATCTTCATGGTTATTTTTACCTCCTTCTTGGTCGTCATTCATCCAAATGTCACCATCATTTTTTTCCATATCTGCAGGAAGCATTCCTGAAAAAATAGCATTTCGTGCATAAGCAGTAGTAGTTGGTAATATAGAATAATAAGAAGATTCTTCCTCTATATTAAAATATTCAGAAATTACCGGTTCTAATACTTTCCACTGGTCAAATCTAAGATTATCAATTACTATAAAAAATAACGGGTTCTCATTATCGAGTTCAGGAAAAACTTTTTCCTTCATTAACTCATGTGATAGGATAGGTTTATTACTTGCTGAGCCATTAATCCAGCTCTCAAAATTATCTTTTATAAACTTAGTGAAGTTAACATTTGCCTCTGTTTTTTGCATATCGAGCACATCCATCATGCTCCTATTTTCAGTATCGTTGATCTCTAAGTCCCAATAAACCAGTTTCTTATAAATTTCTACCCAATCGTTGTAGTCCATGTCATCGAAAAATGCCATGCTAATTTTCTGGAAGTCTTGTTGGTAGCTATGATTGGTTTTCTCACTTACTATCCGTTTTTTATCTAAGATTTTCTTTACTGAAAGTAAAATTTGATTTGGATTGATAGGCTTAATGAGATAGTCTTCAATTTTTGCACCTATTGCCTCTTCCATTATATGTTCTTCCTCACTTTTGGTAATCATTATTACCGGAATATTTGGCCGCAGTTGTTTTATCTGCGAGAGGGTTTCCAAACCGTTCATTCCGGGCATATTTTCATCGAGAAAAATCACATCGAAATTTTGCTGCTCGCACTTATCAATCGCGTCGGCACCACTGTTTACACCTGTGATATCATATCCTTTTTTGTTAAGAAACATGATATGGGGTTTTAGTAGGTCAATTTCATCATCTGCCCAAAGGATATTATATCTTTGCATGTGAGTTAAAGGATTATTTGTATAAATAATTAAAAAATAAAGGTAATACCTAGGCAACACCTTTTGAAAGCTAAGTACGGCAAGCTAGTTATCAAGTTAGATAAATAAATACTTTTAACATTAATTAATAGTATTTTAAAAAGATAAACCAAGCGATGTAGTGAAGGCAAAATTACTAGAACTTCTATCAGTAGTATCAGCTGTATCCTCTTCAAATAAACTTTCTGAAGCACTCAATAGTTTCCCTTCAATTCTGAAAAAAGCATTTGAAATAGGAGAGTAGTCTATTCCTGCAGAAAAACCTGTTACTTTGTTTTCTGCAGGGAAAATATTTAAAATAATACTCTCCGGATCATTAAAATGCTCTACCCTTCCTACAGCTTTCCAATGATCGTTAAGAGCATAGTTTAGTAGAAATGCCGTTCCCCACCAACCCAAGTAGTCATCATCTGATCTGCTTTCTAATTTATCTCCACCAAAATCGAAGGCAAAAGCAGTATACAGCTTTTCATTTGGCTGCCAAATCACATAAAAATTGTGGAAATACCTAAAGCTTTCCACATTATTAGGCGCATTATTTCCTTCACCAAAAAAAGTGCTTGAATTAAAAGTTATTGCTTCAGTAGGGGAGAAAGTAATTTGTGTTGCAATCGCTTTATTATCATTATTTTCTTTAATATTTTGCCATCCATTTAATAACAATAATGAAACAAACCATTCTTCATTTATTTGATAAGAAAGTTTAGCTCCTGATTCAAAAAAAGGTGAATTGTGCGCAATAAGGCTTCGGGAAAGTACTGGATTCTCAGGGCCTATTCCTCCTTCAATACCAATATGCGAAGCGAAAATACCTGCATCTAACCAAAGGTTTTTTGCGATTTTTATTCCTGCATTTGCTTCAAGTACATTTTGAAAAAGTTGTTCTTCTGCAACATAATTACTCACAGCGTAATCGCCAGCTACTAATGCAAAATTACCCCTAATATATTCTCCTGTATAAGCAGCTCCTAAATGTGCTGTATTCACATTAATGGCATTATGCCTAGTATGTGAATACAAAAAACCGGGGCGCTCGCCAGAGAATGGTTGGTTGAAATCATAAGTATAGTACACATCTATTCCCCCATAAAATTTCAAATCTTGCAACAATGAATCGAATTGTGCTTGTGCTTGGTGGAATAAAAAACTTGTTAAAAATACAAGTGAAATTAAAAATTGTGTTTTCATAAAAGTTTAAAAAAATAGGAATAGTAGGTTTTACTTTATTGCTCTTGTCATTTCTCTTTTGCCCGGAGGACCCGGAATTGATTCTATATGCATACCTAAAGCTTTTAAATTTCTTTTAAAAGCTCCCATAGCACTGTAGGTAACCAATACACCCAAAGGCTTTAATGGTGTAACAGCATGACGCAATGCATCTACTTCCCATAATTCGGGTTGCTTTCTGGGAGCAAATGCATCAAAATACACTAAATCAAACTTACTTTGAGTAGTAAAATTTTCCAGGTTAGTTTTACTTTTTACAAACGTGAAATGAGGCGCGATTTTATTTTCAGCTTCCCAGGGGGTATTATGAATGGTTTCAAAGTAATGCCAATCAGCTTTACGAAATAATGATTGATAATTTAGAGCTTTTATCAATTTGGTACTTATTGGAAAGGGTTCTAGGGTAACATAAAAAATATCAATATTTATTTCAAGTGCTCTTGCTAACGTGAGCATAGCATTTAAACCAGTTCCAAAGCCTACTTCAATGATAGAAATTTTCTTTAAGGTAGGATATTTACTTAAAAAGTATTCCATTCCTTCTTTTAAAAAAACATGCTTCGATTCCGTGACTGCACCGTGGGTTGAATGATAAGTTTCCTTCAATATAGGATTGTAGAT
>JBCDJE010000354.1:0-5116 GCA_038748185.1 Bacteroidota bacterium | reverse complement strand
TTCAAAAGGAATTGTTTTTAACGTAACATTTTCCTGAGCAACAGCTTTAGTAAAAACAAAAAATAATACTAATAAAGGTAAGTAATATCTCATCGCTAACTAATTATTTACAAGATACATAATGAACTTCCCACACTCTATATTCATCTGCATCATACATCACCACTAAAGTTTTCGAAGAAGAAAAGTGTATGTAAATCTTTTCTTTTTTTCCATCGGCATCTTTTAATTCAAAGTATGTTCCATTGGTATTTAGCATCCAAGTGCCAGTGCTTGTTTCTCCTTCCGATCTTGACTCATACGTCATGTCTTTCTTCAAGTGAATGTAATCCCCTATTTCTTTTTTGGGGACTTTGTAGTAACTCTCATCGTCAGAGTATTTATCTAATTGCCACTTAGCGAATAAATCGTTTTTATCGAATTTTTGAGCATAAGTAAAATGCACTGATAAAGCCAAAAATGCTGCTAATAATAGTACTTTCTGTATGTTACTGGTCATGATTTTTGTTTATATTTCATTAAACAAGAATGTTACGTAGCCTTTTGCTAATATGCTACATTAATATTGATCTTTAATAGCAAATTTTACATATTTTACGAAAAAAGTATAAAATAGAGCTAATATGATACAGTTCAAAGAGATGATTTACTAAGCTATTAGAAGCAGAACAACTAACTTGATAAGCTTTAGCTGTATATAAACTTTTCAATGAAATAATTTGTCTCGTATAAGACAATTGAGAGAATACAACATCGGCTTGTCAGTAAAAACTTTTCCAATTAGTAAAGAAAAAAGTTAAGAAATAGGATTTGATTACCAAATCAATTTTAAGCACTACAAAGCCGGCCTCTATTTTTAAACTCCTTAATCGTCATTCCATGAACCTTTTTAAAGGTTCTTGCAAGGTGGCTACTATCTGTAAAATTTAGTTGATAGGCGATTTCTTTTAAAGAAAGATCGGTGTGTAAAACTTTTGTTTCTACAATCCGAAGCTTGGATTTTAAAATATAATCTGCCAAATTAATACCTGCTTGTTTCTTAAAATATTCTGAGAAATAAGATTTAGATATACTGAACTTATCTGCAAGAATAGGTAACCGAAGTTTTTCATTGTTAGTAATATGTGTATTGATGTATCTCAGAATTTCACCAAAACGATTATCAATTTCATTTGCCTGTTCTACATACTTCTTCTCTATGCTTCGCGCTAAAATATTGAGAATGGAAGCGACTGAACAGCTAATGATGGACTCAGAATAGCTGTCTGATAATAAATACTCTTGGTAAATGGATTTGATATTATTGATGATAAATTGTCTTTCTCTTTTCGTTGATATAATATCCCCTGGTACTTTATTATAGTTGGCTAGTATATAGGCGATCTGATCAAACCAGGCATTATAGTCTGTAAGATCGTTAGCTTTGAGAAAATAGTGGTCGGTAAATCGCATGAAATAAAACTTTGAAGGCTCTATTATTTTGAATGAATGGCAATCTAAAGGAGGAAGTAAAAAAATGTTACCTTCCTGATATTCGAACTTATATTGATTTATGCATTGAATACCACAACCCTTTTCAACATATACAATCTCAAAAAAATTATGCTTATGTGGCCTTTTTCCCCATGAGGACAGCTCTTCAATATGAATTTCAAATAGTTTGTGAGCGGATTCAGTAATCATTGTAAGAATATTGGTGTAATTACGCGATTATAGGAAATAAATGAATTTTTTTATACTTTTTGCTGTCGTTTTATAAATAAGAGCCAATATATATTCTATTTAACCCATCTATTTTACAATATTTTGAATTTGCCGAAGCCTTAAATTTGTAGTACTAATAATTCATGAAAATAAAATGGTATATCATAGTTAACCTCATTCTTATTTTTTAACATTCAGAAATAGATGCAAAAATGAAAGCAATAGGATATAATCAGGCTGTCCCCATCAGTACACAAGACGCATTGATTGAATTTGAAGCCGTTACACCAGAATTGGGTTCATATGACCTGTTGGTCGAGGTCAGAGGTATTTCGGTCAATCCAGTAGATGTAAAAGTACGCGCCAATATGGCACCAGACAATGGCACTAAGATTATTGGTTACGATGCTGCGGGTGTTGTTAGGCAAATTGGAAGCAATGTGAGTAAATTTAAAGTGGGTGATGAGGTTTATTACGCAGGTGATATTACTAGACCCGGCACCAACTCAGAGTTTCATGTTGTAGACGAGCGGATTGTTGGGAGAAAGCCGAAAGCTCTGAACTTTGCCGAAGCTGCTGGTTTTCCACTAACCTCTATTACCGCTTGGGAACTCCTATTCGAGTCTCTTGGGATTAAGGAGGGAGAAGGAAAAGGTGACAGCTTACTAATTATTGGTGCTGCAGGAGGTGTGGGATCGATACTTATTCAGCTTGCTAAGAAGCTTACCAAACTTACTGTAATTGCTACTGCATCTCGCCCCGAGACCATAGCATGGACGCAAAAGATGGGTGCTGATTATGTGATTAATCACCGTGAGGTACTTGTAGATCAGGTTAAGACACATGGATACTCGCCCTACTATGTTGCTTCGCTTTCAGGCTCTGGTGAGCATTTTCCTGCTATTGTTGAGCTTATAAAGCCTCGAGGTCATATCGCTTTGATAGATGACCCCAAATCTCTAGACATCACTTTGATTAAACGCAAGGCGTTAACTTTCAGTTGGGAGTTTATGTTTACTCGTTCAATGTATCAGACAAATGATATTGAAAAACAACATGAATTGTTGAATCGGGTGTCAGCGCTCATTGATGAAGGTATACTCATTTCCACTGTAACCAACAATTTAGGAAAGATCAGTGTTGAAACGCTCAAGGCGGCTCATACTCAGCAAGAAAGTGGTCGAGTAATTGGTAAGAACGTACTTGATGGCTTTCACTAATTCTATTATAGTTAAAGGTGGAATAGTGCCGCCTATAAATTCCATTTCTTACAAAAAAGGAGAAAAGTATGTCAAAATTAACCATTGTTGCCAATATTAAAGCTAAATCTGATAAGATCGATCTTGTGAAAGCAGCGCTCGAAAAGCTCATCGATATCACACGTACTGAAGAAGGTTGTTTGCAATACGATTTGCATCAGGACAATGAAAACCCTACTCATTTCCTGTTCTACGAAAACTGGGAATCACGCGAACTTTGGCAGAAGCATATGGATAATCAGCATCTGAAGGACTATAAGGCTGAGACCGAGGGAGCGGTTGAAGCGTTCACCCTTAATGAAATGACTCACATTGCTTAAAAGACAGCATCTTAGCTGAATTAAGTAATGGAATATCAATAAAAACTTAATAAAAGAACTTTAGTCATTTAGTTTTGAGAGTATTAGCATTCTCAAAATTGAGGATCTTAATACTCTTGTACAAAATCTACAGTAAAAGCGATTATAGGCTTATATAAAGATGCCTATTTAAAGTAGCGAAAGTTAATTTTTGGAATAGAGAGCACAAGAATATAATAACAGTATTGGTGATGTTGTGTACTAGGTCAACACTCCTTCTTCTTTTAAGAATTTAAAAATCTTTTTATCTACTTCTGATACTAGGTCTATATCCTTATAATTTAACCATTTTATTTCATCGATTTCACTACAGGCAGTTATTGTTCCTTTGTATTGTGCGCTGTAGCATGTCATCTTCACCAATACACCTTTAGGCTTTCCATCGGCTTGTGCTATAAATGTACCCATGTAGGTAATGGTTGAAGGAACAATATGGATACTGAGTTCTTCTTCCGACTCGCGGATTAAAGTAGCTTCATCTGTTTCTCCCTCTTCTCTTTTCCCGCCGGGGAGATAAAACTTATGTTTTCCTTTTGATTTTGCACAAAGAATTCTCCCATCCTTTATCTTGATATAAGCAATTTTATCTATCTCTTTTTTTATACTTTCATAGTTTAAAATCTTATTTACCAATGCCTCAGGTGTCTTAGCTAAGTATAAAGCTTTTTTATCTTCTTCTTTTAAGAAAGAAAACTTTACCATTTTGTGCAAAAGGATTTCCAAGCCTTCATAAAAATCATTCGTATTAAGAATGCCACAAAATTTACTGATAAAGCCAATTTTTGTTTGTGTGTAAACCTCTATTATTTCATCTAAAGTACCAATCCCTCCGGGTAAAGCAATAAAAATATCTGACATTTCTATCATTTTAGCCTTTCGCTCGTGCATGTCTTTTACCACTATTAATTGAGTGATTACGCTATGAACATTTTCATCTTTAATCAATTTATCAGGTCGAATGCCTATTACTTCTTTTTCTGCTGCGATAAATTTATTGGCGATAATTCCCATTAATCCATCCTTTCCTCCACCGTAAATCAAACTATAGCCCTTTTGTATTAATAGGTCTGAAAGCTGTTCAGCTTGTTTTATTATTTCTGGAGAAGTACCTGTATTAGCACCACAAAAAATACAAACTGTTTTACGCATTATCTTTTAATACAATTAAATGAAGAGATCTTTATTTTTTGTCAATCGTTCTTCTTGCTCGTTTAATAATTTTCAAAGTATCTTTTGTAGGAGATTCATTTTTCCATCTTTCACATAATTCAATTACAAAATCAGGTTGGGATTTACTGGCATCATTAAGCCAATTGCCAACACTGTTTTGTACATATACTGAAGTGTCTGATTTTAAAGGCGCTAAGATGGGTAATGCCTGTTCAGGTTTTTCTTTAAGACTTTCAATATGTTTACACCAAACACCTCTTGGTCGGGTTGATTCTGTAATAAATCGCCTAATATTTTCATCAGTATTAGTTGTCCAGGTACTTAAGGTTTCTATTGCTTTTGAGAGGTGTACATCTATGCTAGGCCTTAATGCCATCCAAACCACTTCTCTTACTCCAAAATGCTTATCAGCAATGAGGTTTAATGCACCATCCAGCTTTTGTTCAATGCTCCATTGGCTATTTAATCCGGCAAGGTAAGTGGCATAACATCTAATGGTATCTGATTGATGCATAGCCAACTTTTCAAAAGTAATGACATATTTGTTATTAGTAACTGCATATTCATAAGTTAATTTACCAACTTCTTGGATAATATTCATCGCAGTTGGTTTCTTCAAATTCT
>JBCDJE010000353.1:0-5119 GCA_038748185.1 Bacteroidota bacterium | reverse complement strand
ATGGAATTTGAGGTTGATATACCTTATAAAGCACACAATGGTAATAAGAAAGATGTAATGATTTTGGCATGCTACAGTAAGAACTTTTTTTCTCCTCAGGTAAAAGCTGCCGATGCAAATCCAATATTATGGACGACACATCTAATGGCTCCTGAAGCCTATACCTTAAAAGCTGCTATCGATGGATGGATGTTAAATGAGGCAGGAACACAAATTGAGGAAAGAGCTGCACAGACTTACCATACTTATCAAAAGTGTGGTATGCGAGGAGCCAGAAATTTATTTACAACAGGGTTTTAGTATGAATTGTTAGCTTAGGTTTGCAAGAAGTTCTTATAAAATTTGAAATTAACTTCTCAATATACCAGCTTTCTCTAAATCTATATAAACTGCTTCAAATTTATCCATTCCTTCAACTGCTCTTATAAAGTACAATCGCTTACCATCTGCTGAAAAAGATGGATTTACATGTGCCACCCATCTCCAAGTAATCTTTGCATTTTGCCAGGCTGATAGTACTGCATGGGGTTTTGTTTCATTTCTTTTGTATAAATATACTCTGGTAAATCCATCAGGTTCATTCTTATAAAATCCAAATTCTCCTGCAAACCAGTTTCTATCGGAAGATATTCCTAAATGGCAAGCACTACCTGCGAGAAGCTCCAGATTATTTCCCTCTAAATCGTAGCGATGCATTTTTTTTTGCTTATCATCCATTTCTACACCAAACATGGTTTCATTATCATACCATACGACATGCATAGGTCTTTCTGGAATCCATTTTACACCGCTTCCATCCGCATTCACAAATCCCTGTAATTGCTTCCTACGTTTGTCGTTGGGTTGTTTTTTATGCCGGTAATCAAACAAAATTTTATTTCCCGCTGGGTTGGACTCCACATGTAGAATTTGAACATCATTCCCGGTAATATCAGGGTTTTGCTTAATGAATTTTTTAATTATCTTTTTCTTTTTGATGATTTGGCTGCTTTTACCAGATGATAGATCGAATTTCCAAATCCCTTCTTCTTGTTTAGGATAAAGCCTTTTAGTTTCATTTTTGGGTAACTGGCGATTTGCACACCGAGAATAAAATATAATGTCATTAAATGACTTATGTCCTAATTCTCCATTTATAGAGCCAAATAGTGATCTTCCGGTTTCCACGTCATATACCTCAAAGTTTTTAAAATGTTCTATTTGTAATGCAATTGTGGTATTGTTTATCCAAATAGCATTGGCACCATTATGATTAGTCACCCATGTTGAACAGATTTTTTTATCTCTTTTGTCTTTCTGTTTTTTATCATCAGATAGGCCCCTACAGGCGATCCACTATGACCTCCCTGAACAATTTTATTGTATTTAAGAAAGGCGAGGTATTTACCATCTGGGCTTTCCGGATTGGTATCAAAGATACTTAAGGCAGTACTCTCTACACCTTCATAAACAGGTTTTACATATTTACTCAAATCGAGTTGAGCCAGTACAGCAAAGCTATACGAACAATAAATGAGTGTAATTAGATACTTTTTCAAACATATTTGATTTTAAAAGTTATGAACATCCTGAAAGCAACTGACTCTTTTTTACTGATAGATATTTTGGAGATCACCTTAGAAAAAGTAATTCCCTGTACTTAGGTAGTGGCCACTCTTCACTATCTATGTAGAGTTCAAGTTTGTCAACAGAGTAACGGATTACATCGAAATGTTTACCTTTTACATCATCACAATAGGCAATCGCTTTTTTTTCAAGGTCTTCTATTTTATTGATTCTTTTTCTAGCCTCTATCATGTCATATACGCCATTCTTAACTTTTTCTATATGTATAGATATTTCCTCTATAGTTGTAACAACAGCATCATTATTTATACCTAAACCTTTTAAACCGTTAGCGTTATCGATCAGTTTATTTTGATAGGCAACTGCCGTAGGTATAATGTGATTTAAAGCTAAATCACCCATAATTCTCGATTCAATCTGAATTTTCATGATGTAGTTTTCGAGCAATATTTCATGGCGTGCTTCTAATTCTCTTTCTGTACATACATGGTATTTACTGAACAACGTTTTTGTAGATTTACTTAAGTAGGCTTTTAATGCTCGGGGGGTATCTTTTACGTTAGGTAATTTCCTGTGCTTTGCTTCTTTTTCCCAGTTTTGCGAATAACCATCTCCTTCAAATCTTATTGGTTTCGATGTTTTAATGTATTCTCTTAATATATTAATTATTGCCAACCTTCGCTCTGTTCCTGTTTCAATTTCCTTATCAACCGATGAGGCAAATTTATTAAGCTGATCTGCTACAGCTAGATTTAGTACAGTCATTGGAGCGGCTACATTCGATTCAGAACCTACTGCTCTAAACTCGAATTTATTTCCTGTAAAAGCAAAAGGAGAGGTACGGTTACGATCAGTATTGTCTTGTATTATTGCAGGAATTTTATCTATTCCTAATTTCACATACATATTATCACCTTTCTCTACTTTTATATTACCATTGTGTTCTAACTCATCGAGAACAGCCGTTAATTGTTTCCCGATAAAAACGGAAATAATTGCAGGGGGAGCCTCTTGTCCTCCTAACCTATAATCATTGCCTGCTGAAGCAACACTCGCTCTAAGTAATTCATTGTGCTCGTGTACTGCTTTGATAGTACATACAAAAAAGGTAAGAAATTGTAAATTTTCTCTTGCGCTACTACTCGGTTGAAATAAATTTGTACCGTCGTTAGTAACAAGTGACCAATTGTTATGATTGCCACTTCCGTTAAGACCAGCAAAGGGTTTTTCATGAAATAATACCTTCAAATTATGTTTGAGAGCAACTCTTCCCATTACATCCATCATTAATTGATTGTGATCGGTGGCAACATTTATTTCTTCAAAAGAAGGAGCTACTTCAAACTGACTAGGAGCTACCTCGTTATGTCTTGTTCTTACCGGTATGCCGAGCTTTAGGCATTCGATTTCAAAGTCTTGCATGAAATCGTAAATACGTGGTGGTATGGAACCAAAATAATGATCGTCTAATTGTTGACCCCTTGCCGGATTATGCCCAAAAACAGTTCTGCCACCCATTACCAAATCGGGTCTGGCGGTAAATAATGCACTATCGAGTACAAAATATTCTTGCTCGCAACCTAAATAAGCCTGTACTGAACTTACATTTCTATCAAAATATCTACAAATTCTTCTAGCTGCTTTGTTGATGGCTTCATTTGCTTTTAAGAGAGGGGCTTTGTAATCCAATGCTTCTCCGGTATAAGATACAAAAACTGTAGGTATGCAAAGCGTATTATTTAATACAAAAATAGGTGAACTAGGATCCCAAGCGGTATAGCCTCTTGCTTCAAAAGTGCTTCTAATACCACCACTAGGGAAAGAAGAAGCATCAGGTTCTTGTTGCACTAAGGCAGTTCCTTTAAAATCCTCTATATCAGTTCTAAAATCGTAAAAAGCATCATGTTTTTCAGCTGTTGATCCTGTAAGCGGTTGAAACCAATGCGTGAAGTGTGTTGTGCCTTTTTCTAATGCCCAGATTTTTACTACTGAAGCTATAGCATTTGCTGTTTCAAAATCTATTCTTTTTCCTTTTTGTATGGCATAATTAAGCCTATCAAATACATCGGGTGAAAGGGCATATTTCATTTGTTTTATGCCAAAGGCATTAATACCGAAGTACTCGGATACCTTAGAAGATGGTGGATTTACTTTTACACGTTTACGACTTTGCACCAGCTCAAGTGCTTTAAAGCGAAGAATTGCCATATTGTTGTTGATAAGGTTTGTACAAGGAAGTTAAATAAATGATAGATTCAATAAAATCCGATTGAGTCATTACTCCTTTAATATTACCTGTAGATTAACGATTTTTTTACTTGAAAAAAAATGATTTTTGTCAAATAAAATGCCTTTATAAAAAAAGCTGTCTACACAGGCAGACAGCTTGAAAAAAGACTTAATAGTAAAATTCCTTAAGAAGCACTTTTTACAGTTTTGATAATTCTTGCAGCTACTTTATATGGGTCAGCAGCAGAATTTGGACGACGATCTTCTAACCAACCTTTCCATCCATTTTCAACCGTAGCAATCGGAATTCTTATAGAAGCTCCTCTATCTGAAATACCATAAGAGAATTTATCGATTGATTGTGTTTCGTGTAATCCTGTTAGCCTAAGGTGATTATCAGCACCATAAACGTCGATATGTGCCTTAATTATATCAGCAGGAGCAAAAGCTTGGCAAATTTTATCATATATATCTTTGGAACCCGCTTCTCTCAACACTGAATTAGAAAAGTTTGCATGCATACCTGATCCGTTCCAGTCAGTGGCACCTAATGGTTTACAGTGCCAGTTAATTGCAACACCATATTTTTCAGCAGTTCTTTCCATTAAATACCTAGCCACCCAAATCTGATCTCCTGCTTGGCGAGCACCTTTAGCAAAAATTTGAAATTCCCACTGACCGGCTGCAACTTCAGCATTGATTCCTTCTACATTTAAACCAGTTTCAAGGCATATGTCAAGGTGTTCTTCTACAATTTCTCTTCCATAAGCACTTTTCGCACCAACGCCACAGTAATAAGGCCCTTGAGGTGCCGGATAACCATTTTCTGGGAAACCTAAGGGCAAACTTGTATCAGGATTCCAAAGGAAATATTCTTGTTCAAAACCAAACCAGAAGTCTTCGTCTTCGTCATCAATTGTCGCCCTACTATTTGAATCATGTGGGGTTTCATCAGCATTCAATACTTCAGTCATAACTAACCATCCGTTTTTTCTTGAAGGGTCAGGAAATACGGCAACAGGTTTTAATAAACAGTCAGATGAACCTCCTTCAGCTTGTTCCGTAGAACTACCGTCAAACGACCATATAGGAAGGTCTTCTAATTTACCACTGAAGTCATTTAGAATTTTAGTTTTGCTTCTTAGGCTTTGAGTAGGTTTGTAACCATCCAGCCAAATGTACTCTAATTTTGCTTTCGCCATTCTCGTGATTTTATTTATTAGAAAAAAATGCTTTAAAAATCAGCTCAAATTTAAGAAAAAGTACTTAAAGTTGGATTATATGGTGAGGAATGTAGGAATATTTATGGAAATTTCTAAAAGTT
>JBCDJE010000352.1:0-5131 GCA_038748185.1 Bacteroidota bacterium | reverse complement strand
GGCTGAAGCTGTAGGTAAACCCAAAGTTATTCCACATGATACTGCATGCGCTACAAGAGATTACGTTGCCAATGATTTATCAGCATTCGTGAGCTTTCAGCCAACTGTTGATGTCCTATGGGAAGAAGAACCAGATTTATTGGCAAAATGGAGGAAGTCTGGAGAGAATTATGAGTGCTGGGAGGAAAAAGAAAATAGTTGGGAAGAGTATATGGCTCCTGTTATGTGGTTTCCGGCAAATTGGAGAATGATGTTTATAAGCCTCTTCTGAAAAGGAAACATACAGGACTTACGCACTTTCACAAAATTCACATAATTATCCCCGGTTTGTGTCATATAAACCGATTTTATTATTGTTCTATGCCTCACAGAACAAGGTTAAGTGAGGTATTTGCTAAGTTTTTTACATAATGGGAAATAAAACCCTTAAAAATTGTGATTCATAAGCTAAAGAAAAGTTCTTATTTTAAAAATAAGGGCTTAAAATTACAGCAGTTTGTAAATTATCAAGTGAATTGCAAACTGAAATTTTAGTTGCTCTTCCTATTATTGCCCATAGTTGAATAGGAATTCATCTCACTTTTGAACATCTTAGAAAAGTTTTAACTTTATTACTTTAAACCTTAGTCTCGAATCAGAATTTCTTAACACTATGGATTTACTTGCTGAGCTTAAGCTAGTTGAAGAATTTAAACCAGTACCTGAAAATCAATTGCAATGGCTTATTGATCATTGTTCTTGTATGTCTTTGGAAGTAGGTGAATTTCTCTTCAGGCCGGGTACACCAATAGATTCTCTATTTGTAGTACTTAAAGGTCAATTTATTATTAAGGTGACGCAAAATGGGCAACACAGAGTGATTAGTAAAATTGAAAAACACGACATTTCAGGATTACTTCCTTACTCTAGGGCAGACAAAGCATCAGGGTATGCCGAAGCCGTAAAACCAGCGGCAGTTTTGGTCTTATATAAAGATCATTTCACAGAGATGATTCGCAATAAACACGAGCTTACTACCGTATTGGTGCACAATATGAGTTCGCGAATAAGGCGTTTTACCAAATTAGAGCAACAAAATGATAAGATTATGGCACTGGGTAAGCTATCTGCCGGCCTCGCACACGAACTAAACAACCCTTCAGCAGCAGTAGTAAGAAGTTCACGCGCTTTAGCCAAACATCTAAGATTTTTGCCCGAAAAGTTTAAAAGTGTCATCAAAATAAAAGCAACGGATGAGCAAGTAGATTTAGTAAATGACATTATTTTCTCCAAAGTAGGAAAAGAGCCTATCGATATGTCATTAATAGAACGCTCTGAAAAGGAAGATGAGCTACTTGACTGGTTGGACGAACATGGAGTAGAAGATGCGGATGAAATAGCTGAAAATCTGGTAGATTTTGTCATTGAAATGGAAGATTTAGAAAAAATAAGAGCATTGGTTTTAGAAAAGGATATATCTCCTATCATGAATTGGCTTAACCAGGTACTTACTACAGAGAAGCTTGTTTCGGAAATAGAAGAAGCCTCCCAGAGAATTAATAATTTGGTTTCATCTATTAAAAGTTATACACACATGGATCAAGCACCTGTTAAAACCCCAACCGATATACATAAAGGTATTAACAATACGCTTACTATGTTAAACCACAAAGTGAAAAAAGCCGGAATTGACGTTGTAAAGAAATTTGATCAGGATATCCCTCACCCAGAAGTGCTCATTAGTGAAATGAACCAAGTTTGGACCAATCTTATTGACAATGCCATTGATGCAATGGAAGCATCTGATGAAAGAAAGTTAACCTTAGAAACCATTAAGGACGGTAGGTATGTAAGTGTAATTATCTCAGATACAGGATCAGGTATTCCCATAGAAATAAAAGATAAAATCTTCGATCCGTTTTTTACTACCAAAGCTGTTGGTAAGGGTACCGGAATGGGTTTAGAAATGGTTCAACAAATCATTAAAAACCAACATAACGGGGTAATCTATGTAGATTCAGTACCAAAGGAAACTACTTTTAGAGTTTGTATTCCTATTAAGGCTTCTTAATTAGGAATCTCTGTTATTTAGATAGAAATATTGATTGACTAGTTCAAAATCATATTCTTTTGAAAGAATATTTATAATATTTTGCAATTCAAAAATAAACCTTCTAGGTTTGGCTAATTAAAATCTCTTTATAAAAAATATTGTCCGCTCCTTAAAGCAACCTATGGTTGTTTACATTATCGTTTTGCACAATCAGCAAATACGATGAATTGCTATTATTAAATTTATAAAGAGAAAAAATGACTACACAAATAAAGATCGCTATAATTGGTGGTACCGGAAAATCAGGAAAATATCTTGTAAAGCAATTAATTAATCAAGGTATCCCATTCAAAATGCTGCTGAGAAATCCAGATAAATTTCAAAGTGAAAATCCAACTATAGAAGTAGTAAAAGGTGACGCAAGGGATATTGAAGCAATTCGCACGTTGATAGAAGGTTGTGGTGCTATTCTCAGCACATTAGGTCAACCTAAAGGAGAATCTTCAATGACGCAACCAAAAATATCATTCAGGTAATGAAAGCGTTTCAGCTTAAGCGCTACGTGGTGGTCACAGGATTGAATGTGGATACGCCTTATGATAGGAAAGGACCTAAGACCCAGTTCTCTACCGATTGGATGAAGAAGAATTACCCTGAAGGTACTTTAGACAGACAAAAAGAGTATAAGCTATTGTGCGAAAGCCAACTAGACTGGACATTGGTGAGGCTGCCATTAATCAAGGAAACGGACAATCGTACAGAAACCCTTGTTAGTTTAGAAGATTGCCCAGGCGATACCATTAGCGCTACAGACTTGGCATATTTTCTTATTGAACAGCTAACGGATGGTACTTACATTCAAAAAGCACCTTTTATAGCAAACACCTAAGTTAAAAGTAGTGAGGCTAATTTTTAGCTCCACTCCTAGTTTACTTTTCTTCTTTTCTGTAGCTAACTGCTTTGGCTTTTCCACTTTCATCTATAATAAAAGTTTCCTTACCTTGCATAATCTCCGTATTCTGAGCAGTATGGCACATCCATCTATCACCTTCTTTTTTTAGCACAAAAACAAGAATGTTGTAACGATTTTGTGGCTTCGCTACAGTAGCTAAAGCTGTTTGAGCTACCAACTTTGTTTTGGCATGTACAATAGCTACATTATCAGCTAATAACCTGACCTTAGTGCGTATTAATTTTAAGGTTGAATTATTAAATATTACTTTAAAGCCATAATCATGGGCTTTAAAAATAGCTGCTTTATCGTGCCACCAAAGACCTGTAACATTCACAAATTCGGCATCCTCAACAAAAAGTGCTGCTAATTTTGCAGCATCTTTCTCATTCCATGCTTGCACAAATAGCAAAGCCACATCTTTAGGAATTTGTATAAAAGACATAAGAAGACCTATTTCAGTGAAAAAGTATTGATCACCTGCTTTATATCATCCAAAGCTAACTCGCTACTTGCAAGACAAGAACCTGCTAAAATATAATAGCCGTACTCCCCATCAAAAAGTACAACCTGATAGAAGACTTCTTCTTTTTCTTTCGTCTCGCCTGACTTTTTAGCATATAGCTCATAGCCTTTAAAATCATTGATTACTACTTCGTTCACTCCCTGTTTCTCAATTAGCTGAAAATCATCAGGATAATTATCTAATCTTGAAATACAAAAAGCTTTTTTATCGGGTATTGTCACTTTGGCAAAAGATTTATCAACAAAAAGCAAGACCATTTCTTCGCTTTCAGTTGGTATTTTACCATCCCTGCTAAACAACATACTGTTGCCCATTACATTGGCAAACTTCAAATTACCTACTTGTTCATTTACTTCGTATGGCAATGCCTCTCTTGGATTAACTACTAGAACAGTATCAATTACTACCGATTTAATGCTTTTTTGGATGGCTTTACCAGTTTCAATAGAGTCTTTTAAATAAACACCATTTACCATAGTAGTGGCAGTACTATCACCGTAAACAAGTATACTTTTTTCATATAACAATCCATTTGCATCTTGCTCTAAGGTTATTAAAAGTGCCGAATAATCACTTATTTGAAGATCTACTTTTTCTGATAGCTTCATTCCTCTCGTTACCAGCATATCATCGGTAAAACCTTTCACTATCTCTTTATAGGGACCAGGAATTTCCATCACCATAATCATAGTAGCCCGATCCTCCGAATTTAAGAAACCCTTAAAGTTTGCTGTTTGATTGAAGTTTGGAGGAGGTATCATACTGATATTTGTACCATTTATCAACACGTGATTGGAAGTAGGCTCATTAAAATCGTTTAGTTTTTGTCCATAGCTATGTTCAATAACTAAAAGACAAATAAGTACAATAAGTAAATTATGCATAGTTTCAGTTTTAAATTGGAATCAATGGTCGAAGAAAACCAATAATTTTTTTAAGTAATTGTTCAGAATTAAATATAATTTATTTTTACCCTAAAAGATATGGGTCGAAAAGTAAAAGTCATTGAATTATCTGACCAAGGGCGAGTTGAGCTTGAAAAAGGTTACAGAAATAGTCAAAATGCTCACTTTAGCCGTCGTTGTCACATCGTTCTGTTGAAAAGCGAAGGCTTTACATCAGAACAGATAGCCAATATTTTCCAAATCACCATTCAACCTGTTAATAGCTGGATTAAACGATATGAGACATCGGGTTTAACAGGTCTCCGGACAAAATCAGGTCAAGGCAGAAAGCCGATTTTAAATAAAGAACAAGACGAGGAAAAAGTCAGGGCAGCCATTAAAAAAGAGAGGCAACGGCTTAAATTTATAAAACAAGAATTAGAGCAAGGTTTGAATAAGGAATTCAGTTTATTGACCCTAAAACGCTTTTTAAAAAACTTAAGTGCAGATGGAAACGCATCCGTTTGAAACCAAAAGGTAAGCCTGATGCTGAATTATATACCATTCGAAGGGAGGCACTCGGATTGCTTGAAGCACAGGCTGAATTGGGGCATATTGACTTATATTATGGTGATGAAACTCAAATTTCACAACAAGGCTATGTACCCTATGGCTGGCAATTCGACAATGAAGATGTTTTTATTGAAGCCACCAAAGGGGAATCCCTGGATTTCATG
>JBCDJE010000351.1:0-5136 GCA_038748185.1 Bacteroidota bacterium | reverse complement strand
TCATTTCTATTTTATACCATTATACACTTTCTAAGTACTTTGTAATTAGTTGTATAAACCTATCTTCATCTTTCAAAAATCTCACTTTTATTGGCAAAAAATAGAAAGGGATTTCATTATCTTCAGGAAGTATTTCCTTTAATTTGACCATATCCTTTTCTGTAGTTAAAATAACAGGCTTTTTATGTTTATACTGCTTGTAAGCACTCAAAATACTACTTATCTTATGCTCATTATATACCACATGATCTTCGAGTTTAATATGGTTTACTACGTTAAAAATTTTCGTTACATATTCTAATAAATAAACAGTCTGAGCTATACCGGTAACGAGTATTATATTTTCAAATGACTCCGCTTTTTTACCATTAAAATGTACAGGAGCACTATACGAAAAAGCACTAAAAAAGACTATAGCTTTTGTATAAGTAGCTACATTTTTAAGCATCTCTTCTAATTGATCGCTACTAATATTTTCAGGTATCTTAGTTACTATTACAGCATCTGCACGAACAGCTCCTTTTCGCGATTCTCTTAACCTTCCAACTGGTAGTAAGTAATCGTGGTAAAAGGGTCTGTGAAAATCTGATAGTAAGATATTCAATCCGGGTTTCACTTTTCTGTGTTGAAATGCATCATCAAGTACGATAGCTTTTAAATCGGGATGCTCGGCTATTAGTGCAGGAATACCAAATATTCGTTCTTCACAAACAGCGACAGGTACTTCTCCTTTAAAATTATAATATAGTTGTAAAGGTTCGTCTCCTAATTGTAAGCTATTCGTATGGGAATCGGCTAGTAAAAATCCTCTACTTTTTCTTCCGTATCCTCTGCTTAAAATAGCAGATTTTACATTTAACTGGCCTTGTATAATTGAGGTAATATAATTTACATGGGGTGTTTTACCTGTTCCCCCTACTGTTAAATTACCCACACTTATCACAGGAATATCAAAGGCAATGGATTTTTTGTAACCTATATTGTAAAGGTGATTTCGAAAACTTGTTATCAGCTGATAAATTATAGCAAAAGGAAAAAGAAGAAACTTGAACAAACCCACTGATTTTAAAATAAAAAAGCTCACAAAAGAAAACTATAAAATTCTTTTGTGAGCCTTTTTTTAATTTTATTTAGTAGATCAAATATTCACTTCAGCATCTTTTTTCATAAATTTTATTATCCTCTCCATATCTTCAACTGAGAACTCGACTGTTGCCACTACATTACGTGCTTTCTGCTTTCCTTTGAGAGATTGCTTTGCCCTTAGCTGAAAATTAAATTTCTCTGGGTCTTTAGTTTCAAAAATCCTTATGCAATTCATATTATCAAAATTGATCTCTTCAAAGTTAACGATATCGATATGGTCAGGGTCAGTTATATAGAGGTTACCCGCTATTTCTTTAAAATCCATGAATGCTTAATAATTTTAATTTCTGCGTTTCCTTACTGCAATGTACCTTCTAAGACTTTGCTATATATCTAAAGCAAGCGTGCTAGAATTATTATTAGAAGGGTATAAAAAAATATAGTTTAATGTAGGTAATAATGGAAGTTTTCTTTGGTAATAACATCAAGAGGTAAATACATCTTAGGCTGAACTTCTTTTTTTAAGATAAGGTGGTCAACAAATCTTGCAACACCTGCATAACCTTGTTGATATGCATTTTGATTTATAATAAAATCAATAACTCCTTTTTCTAAATAATTCACGTTCTCTTCAACCATATCAAAGCCAATTAAAAGGATATGTGATAATCCTACAGCTTCAAGATATGCGGCAATTTCGTAAGCTTTAGAGGTAGTTACAAAAATTGCAGAAATATCGTGATACACATTAAAAGTACTGTCTAATTGAGCTATCAGTGTTTTTTGAACTGGCGTATTCACACTGAGCGTTATGAATCCTGGTTTATCAGTATCATTTTCAAAATAATCTTTAAATCCTTTTTCTTTCTTCATTAATTGAGCTGCACTTTCAGGGTCTTCTGCTAGATGCATGATTATTACCTTACCCGAAAATGCTCTTAGAGGATAATATAGAAGGTGTGCAGCAAGCCGACCACTTTGGTAAGAATCCTGACCTATATAACTCAAGACACTAAAATTATCTATATTGGTATTAAACAGGATCAGAGGAATTTTCCTATCTACACAATCTTGGGCAAACAACAAATATTGTTGATAAAATAAGGGGGCTAGCAGAATCCCGTCGTAGGCTTTTTTTAACAAAAGTTTAGCTTGTTGTGTAAAAGAAACTGGATCAAATTGATTGAAAGTGTATTTATCAATAATAATTCCATGAGAATTAAAATCGTGTTCAGCCTGAGTAATTCCATTATAAGGCTCTGTCCAGTAAGGATCATTATTAGGATCAGGAACTAAAACTGCAATACAATATTTCTTACTAGCACCAAGTGCCCTAGCTATAAAGTTTGGTCGGTAGTTCAATTCTTTTAAAGCAGCTTTCACTTTTGTTTTTGCTTCTGGTGAAACTCTACCTCTATTATGCAATACCCTATCAACTGTTCCTACTGATACTCCTGCTTTTGTTGCTATGTCTTTTATTCTAACTAAAGTTTTTTCCAAATCCTGATAAATAATTTTGTAAATTCTAAAAATAACAGAATTTATCTTCAAAGTAAAATATTGAAATAATTATATTTCATTAACAATGTTGGGCAAAATATTTTACCTGTTCCTTTCTAGCTCTATGTGTCCGCACACGTATCAACACAATAATTGCGTGTGCGGGCACGCAAAAAATACACTTTCAAACTTGTTTTTGAAAAAAATCATCCTATATTTGTAATGAGGACAACATTCTATATTAAAAAAGTACAATTACATCTATTAAATGATATCGCGAAATGACTAATCATATTAACTTCTCAGAAAAATCATTAGAAAAAATTCCTGTTTCTATTTTTGAAAGTCCACAAGAAGGAGCAATATCTGTCGCAAGAGAAATAGCCAACCTTATCAGAGAAAAACAAGAAAAAGGTGAATGGGCAGTATTAGGATTGGCAACAGGTTCATCTCCAATAGACGTATACAAAGAATTAGTAAGATTACACCAAGAAGACGGTCTCAGTTTTGAAAATGTGGTAACGTTCAATCTTGATGAGTACTATCCAATGCAACCTGATGCCCTCCAAAGTTATGTATATTTCATGCACGATTATTTGTTTAATCATATCAATATCAATCCTGAAAATATTAATATTCCCGACGGCACACTGGAAATCAATAAAATTAAAACATACTGCAAGCAATATGAAGAAAAAATTGATCAGTATGGTGGACTTGATTTACAACTATTAGGTATCGGTAGAACTGGGCATATTGGATTCAACGAACCAGGTTCTAAACTCGATTCTCTTACCCGATTAGTGAAATTAGATCATCTAACTATTACTGATGCCACCAAAGACTTTATTAAAGAAGAATATGTACCTTCAAGAGCAATTACAATGGGAGTAGGTACCATTATGAAGGCAAAAAAAATCTATATGCTAGCTTGGGGTGAGGCTAAAGCTAAAATTATTAAAGAGGCAGTAGAAGATGAAATCTCTGATGAAGTTCCGGCTTCATTCCTTCAGTACCACGATGACGTAAATGTTATTATTGATAAATGGGGTTCTTTAGAGTTAAGCAAGGTTAAAACTCCTTGGCTTGTTGGTATGTGTAACTGGAACGACGAGTTAATTAGAAAGGCTGTAATTTGGTTGAGCGAAAAAACAGGAAAACCCATTTTAAAACTTACTGATGACGATTACAAAGATTGGGAATTGCGCGATTTGTTAGTAGAAGCAGGACCTGCTTACAATATCAACATCAAAGTGTTTAATCACCTACAACATACTATTACAGGTTGGCCAGGAGGCAAACCTAACTCTGATGATTCTAATAGACCGGAAAGAGCAAATCCTCCTAAAAAGCGTTCATTAATCTTTAGCCCACATCCTGATGATGATGTGATTTCTATGGGAGGCACACTAATTAGACTTGTTGATCATGGACATGATGTACATGTTGCTTATCAGACCTCAGGTAATATTGCTGTTTTTGATGATGACGCTAGAAGATTTGCAGATTTTATGCTAGGTATTTCAGAAAGCTTAGACATCAATAAAGAAAAGGTAAATAAATTATATACTGAAGCTTTAGAGTTTCTTAAAAGCAAAAAACTTGGAGAAGAAGATATTCCTTCTGTTAGAGCTATTAAAGGCTTAATAAGAAAAGGGGAAGCTCTTGCAGCATGTAGGTTCTGTGGTGTAAATGAAGCTA
The DNA here is from genome assembly GCA_038748185.1 of Bacteroidota bacterium. Classification (GTDB taxonomy): domain Bacteria; phylum Bacteroidota; class Bacteroidia; order Cytophagales; family Flammeovirgaceae; genus Chondrinema. The sequence goes on along the minus strand of JBCDJE010000351.1, from coordinate 849 downwards.
ATGCACATTTTTTAAATATGCCGTTTTATGAAACTGGGCAAGTAAGAAAAAAACCTCTTGGAGAAGAGGATATTCAAATAATAGTTGATTTGATGAATGAAATCAAACCGCATCAAATTTTTGCTGCGGGTGATTTACGTGATCCTCACGGTACCCACAAAGTCTGCTTAGATGCTATTTTTGCAGCACTTGAAAAGTTAAAAAATGAAACTTGGATTAAAGACTGTTTTGTGTGGCTTTACAGAGGTGCTTGGCATGAATGGGCGATAGATGAGATCGAAATGGCAGTTCCTATAAGCCCTGAAGAATTACTTAAAAAGAGAAAAGCTATTTTCAAACATCAGTCTCAAAAAGATACACCTGTATTTCCTGGAAATGATGCACGAGAGTTTTGGGAAAGAGCTGAAGATAGAAACAGAAATACTGCTAAGATTTATGACCAACTTGGACTTACTGAATATGAAGCAATAGAAGCTTTTGTTCGTTACAGATTTTAAAGCAAATCATTAAAATTAAATTCAGCTAGTAGATAGATGTACCAAGTCTTATAATTAATATCTGATTTTCAAAAATGTTTATTTTAAACTTAGTACATCTTTCCTTTTTTCTAAACATAGCATTTCCCTTCTTAAACAGCTATAGGTAAATAGCTTATTATCATTACTTATTAAAAAAAACTCTAGCTATTTCTTGCAACAATTAGCCCATTATTATAGTCTTATAAATTACAAATAGATTATATTACATCTACATTTGGATTACTTTAAGAAAATGTAATATTCGATCGGTTTTTGCATAAATGATTTTGAAAGAAAATTGATTTTATTAAAAAACTCAGTAATTTTGAAT